>JANPFZ010000430.1:0-8763 GCA_031423655.1 Polaromonas sp. | reverse complement strand
CCTGAAGGCTGCCACCTCCTACAAGGCGGAAATCCAGGGCAAGTCGCTGCTCATTACGCTGCAGCAAGCTGCTGTTGCGGCGCCTCTAGCTTCAACTCCGCCTGCGTTTGCAGAAAGCCGCAACCGCGATATCCTTCCGCTAAAAGATATTGACTTCCGCAGGGGTACCGACAGCGCCGGCCGTATCGTGGTGGATTTGGCCAATAACCAGGTCGGCGTGGATATTCGACAGCAGGGCCAAACGCTGGTGGTCGAATTCCTAAAAACCGCTCTCCCCGAAGGTTTGCGCCGCCGCCTTGATGTTGCCGACTTCGGTACACCTGTGCAAACCGTTACCACCTTCCAGACCGGTGACAAGGTACGCATGGTTGTGGAGCCGCGGGGTGCGTGGGAGCACAGCGCGTATCAAAGCGACAACCAGTTTGTGCTTGAAGTTCGGCAGCAGAAGGTCGATGCCAACAAGTTGACCCAGGGCCCCGGCTATGCCGGCGAAAAGCTGTCGCTGAACTTTCAAAACATTGAGATTCGCTCATTGCTTCAGGTAATAGCCGACTTCACCAACTTCAACATCGTGACCTCGGATACGGTTACGGGTGCTGTCACCCTTCGCTTGAAGGATGTTCCCTGGGACCAGGCGCTTGACATCATTCTGCAGGCCAAAGGGTTGGGTATGCGCAAGACAGGCAATGTGTTGCTGATTGCGCCCAAAGATGAACTGGCTGCGAAAGAAAAGCAGGATCTGGAGTCCAAAAATGCCATACAGAGTCTTGAAGTGCTGCGTACCCAGGATTTCAAGCTTAACTATGCCAAAGCGGCTGACGTTGCAGCCAGCCTCAGTGGTTCTGGCGGTGCAAGTGCTACCAAAATACTTTCCGCGCGCGGCAGCGTAATCTCTGAGGCGCGGACTAATCAGCTTTTTGTGACTGATGTGTCCTCGAAACTTGAGCAAGTGCAGGCGTTGATTGCCAAACTGGATATTCCGGTGCGTCAGGTGCTGATCGAGGCGCGAATTGTGGAGGCAAGCGATACATTTGGAAAATCGCTCGGTGTCAGATTGGGTGGTCAGCCGTTTTCGTTGAACGGAGGTCGCAATGCTTCTTTTGGAAGCACCTATGTCAGCGGGGCAGCCGGAACTACTGCGGGCGATTATGTTCAGTTGCCCGGCGTGGGCCAGAATGGCTACCCAGCAGCTACTTTCGCGGTTTCTCTTTTCAATTCGTCACTGACGCGGTTATTAAACCTTGAAATTTCTGCTGCGGAGGCAGACGGCAAGGGCAAGATCGTTTCCAGTCCCCGTATCGTTACAGCCGACCAAGTCAAGGCGTTGATTGAACAGGGAACGGAACTGCCTTATCAGCAGGCTACGTCCAGCGGCGCGACCTCAATTGCGTTTCGCAAAGCTAACTTGAAGCTCGAAGTCACACCGCAAATCACACCAGAAGGGAACATCATTCTGAATGTCGATGTAAATAAAGACAGCGTTGGCCGTGCAACTGCCAATGGTTTTGCTATCGACACCAAGCACATTCAGACGCAAGTGTTGGTTGAAAACGGCGGCACCGTAGTGATCGGCGGCATCTTTGAGCAGACCGACCGCGAAGACGAGACCAAAGTTCCCTTGCTTGGCGACATTCCGGTACTCGGCAACCTGTTTAAAACAAAAACGCGTACCGCTAATAAATCCGAGCTATTGGTGTTCCTTACGCCGCGAATGCTGACCAACGGAGTGCCGCTTCGGTAAACTGCTTCGCTTCTGGCCGTCAATGTCTTGCGGCTTGCATTCTGGATAATTTGTGCGAGGCTTGCTGGTCAGCGGTATCAGGCGCTGATTACCTAATGATGCCTCCTGTCTAACGAGCGGCCCATGCGATTCCTGTGAATGAATCCAATCTGAAAATCGCCTGTGTCGGATTACCCGGCTCGGGAAAATCAACCGTCGGGAGACAGTTGGCTAGGCGTTTATCGCTCCCCTTTATCGATTCGGACCACGAACTAGAACAGGGTATTGGCTGCTCGATCCGGGAATTTTTCGAGCGTGAGGGCGAAGTTGCCTTTCGTGATCTGGAGCAATTAGCGATTGAAAAGCTGACCCGACAGTCCGGGGCATGCGTGATTTCAACTGGCGGTGGCGCCGTGCTACGGCCGGCCAACCGGTCGAATCTTCATGAGCGCACCCAGGTGGTGTACCTGCATTCTCCGCCCGCCGAAGTATTTCGGCGCTTGCGGCATGACCGGAACCGACCGCTACTGCAGGTAGCTGACCCCCTGGCCAAACTTCATGACTTGTACCAGGTGCGCGATCCCTTGTATCGGGAAACGGCGCATATCGTCATTGAAACGGGTCGCCCATCGGTTTCCACATTGGTCAATCTGATTCTGGTGCGGCTTGAGCTAGCGGGCACGGGGCCGGCAGGATAATCTGATCGCCTCCGGCCTTGATTACCGGTTCTTTTTGGCCTTCACCTAACCGCAGTTGATTGGTCTGCCCCCCCTTACACTTGAGGCCATGAACGCAAACCCGACGAATACTGCGGCGCAGGTCTCTATCCGTTTAAGCGACCGCAGTTATCCGATTGTGATTGGCTCTGGACTGTTGGGTGCCTCCTCGAGTTATCAGCATTTACCCAAGGCCAATACGGCTCTGATCGTGTCGAACAGCACGGTTGCACCCTTGTATGAGGCGCATCTGACAAAGGCGCTGCAACCGAAATTCCCGCGCGTACTGCTCGTCACCTTACCCGACGGCGAAGCTTACAAAGACTGGCCCACGCTGCAACTGATTTTTGACGCTCTTCTGGAAAACGCTTGTGACCGTAAAACCGTGATGTTCGCGCTTGGCGGCGGTGTCGTCGGCGACATGACCGGCTTTGCGGCAGCGAGCTATATGCGCGGCGTTCCCTTTGTGCAGGTTCCGACCACGCTGCTGGCCCAGGTGGATTCATCGGTCGGCGGCAAAACAGCCATCAACCACGCGTTGGGCAAAAACATGATCGGTGCCTTTTATCAGCCGCAGCTGGTGGTGTGTGATCTGGAGGTCCTCAAGACTTTGCCCGCGCGTGAGATGAGCGCGGGCCTGGCTGAAGTCATCAAGTACGGACCGATAGCCGATATGGAATTCTTTGGCTGGATCGAACGCAACATTGACGCGCTGCGAGCCGGTGAAACCAGCGTGTTGGCGCATGCAGTCAAGCGCAGTTGCGAGATCAAGGCCGACGTGGTGGGCCAGGATGAGCGCGAAACCGGCCTGCGGGCCATTTTAAATTTTGGTCATACCTTCGGCCATGCGATTGAATCGGGGTTGGGCTACGGCGCTTGGCTGCACGGTGAAGGCGTGGGCTGCGGGATGGTGATGGCAGCAACGCTGTCGCAGCGATTGGGGTTGGTCAACAGTGCATTTGTTGATCGCCTCAGGACATTGATTGAGCGCGCCGGCCTGCCAGTCACCGCTCCGGTTTTGTCGACCACAGACAACGCCGGGCGCTACCTCGAGCTGATGCGTGTCGACAAAAAATCCGAGGCGGGCGAAATCCGCTTTATCGTGATCGACGGCCCCGGCAATGCCGCGCTGCGCACCGCGCCTGATGCGCTGGTGCGCGAGGTGATCGATGCCTGCTGCCCTTGATTGGCTATGCGGATTGATGCCTGTTGCTATTAATATAATAGCTGTCTACGCAAGTTTTACCTGTGCTAGAAGCCAATTTGACTGTTAATTCATGAGTCTGGCCTGCTACGCCGCCGACCCCGCCAATTCACGTGGTCGGCGCCACCCCGAACCCGCCGCACCGACCCGCTCAGACTTTCAGCGCGACCGCGACCGCATCGTGCATTCCACCGCGTTTCGTCGGCTTGTCTATAAAACCCAGGTCTTCCTGAATCATGAGGGCGATCTGTTTCGCACCCGGCTAACGCATTCGCTCGAAGTTGCCCAGCTTGGCCGCTCCATCGCCCGCAACCTGCAACTCAATGAAGACCTGGTCGAAGCCATCGCGTTAGCGCACGACCTGGGTCACACGCCGTTTGGCCACGCTGGTCAAGACGCGCTGCATGCCTGCCTTAAGGCGCACGACGCGGGCAGCGCCGGCTTTGAGCACAACATGCAGAGCCTGCGCGTGGTCGATTCGCTCGAAGAGTCTTATCCCAACTACAACGGCTTGAATTTGACGTTTGAAACCCGCGAAGGCATTTTGAAGCATTGCTCAAAGCGCAATGCCCGGCACCTGGAAGCGCGCGAACCCGGTGGCGTTGCGCGACGCTTTGTCGAGTCATCGCCCGGCGGCCCTAAATGGCTGCAGCCCAGCCTGGAAGCCCAGCTCGCCAACCTGGCCGATGAAGTTGCCTACAACGCGCACGATATTGACGACGGTGTTCGCTCCGGCCTCCTTAAGCTGGATCAGCTCGACGCGGTTGAATTATTCAGTGATTTCCGCCGCGAAGCGCTTCAAGAGCATCCGCGACTCAAAGACCGGCGCCTGCTGTTTGAAACCATACGCCGCATGCTCAGCGCGCAAGTCTACGACGTGATGGACGCCACCCGCGCCGCGCTGGCAAGGGCCGCCCCGCAAGACGTTGACGCGGTATGCCAGCTCCCGGCTCAGGTTTGTTTCAGTGACGACATGGCCTTGCAATCCACAGCCCTCAAACGGTTTTTACACGCCAATCTATACCGTCACAGCCAGGTCGTGCAAACCACCCAGGCAGCGCAGCAGGTGGTGCGCGATTTATTTGACGCTTATATGAATGACCCGGCGCAAATGCCCCAGGCGCATATTGATCGGTTTGATGGAGTTGACGGTGTTGGGGGTTCGATGTCGATTCAAACATCCAACACAAAACCCGAACGTGTGGTTGCTGACTACATCGCGGGTATGACTGATCGGTTCGCGACCAAGGAACATATCCGGCTGACGGGCAGCTCGGCGTTTGCGCTTTAAAGTGATATGTTTTCATCGAGTTATCCAGTTTGAATTGGCGTGGAGCAAATAAAATGTTTAGGCAATCAGCTCCTGGTTAAATTCGCATTTGAGATCCGCCTCGCTTGGCGTCAGTTCAGATGCCTTTTGTATAGCTCCTGGCATGAGCTCGTCCTGGCCTTAAGCTCATTGATCAGCAGCACGACACGCGTTCCGAGCCCGGTCAGCCATGTGTCCCAATGGAACCGGAATAACATCAACAACCTAGGGACGCTAACTGCGCGATGCACGACCGCCGGGCGCATCGAAGGGAAATCACCGGTGCAAGCAAACCCGATAGCGCAGCCCAAATTGGCTCTATCCTCAGCAAAAGCACGAGTCAGCTACTGTCCGTCGCTGCGGAAGTCATCGCCAAACTCCACGAGATTGTTAATGGCCACATTCACCCCAATTTGTCGAAAGAAATTGCCCCTTGATCCAGCTGGAGAAGGCCGATTACCTACAAACCCAAGGCTCCGGTCTGCACTTAAATGATGCCCTGGCGTCAATTTGCCATGGGATGCCATGCAGGTGGCGCACCAGCAGCAGCGCGCACTAAAGATCAACGCGCCGCCGCAGTGATGCGCCAGCAGGGTCAAGAAGCGGCGTGCGTTTCGGCTGCGATGCGCAGGCCAAACCACGGGTGTCGTCAGTTAGCCGGAAAAGAAGATTGCGATGGGGCATCCGTGCAATTACGGACTTTAACTCCATGATTTGCAATGATCAATTCAGAGATTTTCGCCTGCCAAATTTGCGGCAAATGACGACAGCACGACCTCGCCAACATCACTTTGCACCAGCGTGACCATGGCGTCGATGTGATCAGCGGCCCACGACGCGGCGACCTGTGAGGCAGCGCTCGCGTGTTTGGAGGAAAGCCAGTGAGAGACGGAAACGAGCCCGGACGGATTTTCAATCAGCTCGTAGGACTGAAAACCGGGCTGCGCCCTGAATATCTCAAGCAGGCCTCCGGGGGACTTGACAACGTCAACGACCTGCTCAAACGAGCCGGACTTCAGACGGAAGAACGCTACACGTGCATGCATGGAAAATCCCCTTTCGTCTTCCGCGCAGGGAAGCAATCTGCTCAGGTGCCAAACCCGCACCCATGGATTTGTAATTATGGGCTTCTTGCAGAATTACTCCAGGCCAAATTGGTAGTTCAACGCTGTAATTTTCGTAACTGCTCCGCCCAGTTTTTGGCAGAAAGATCTGTTTCAATCCAAGTTGGGCTGAAGCGGGTTGAGAACATTGAGAAGTAATAAGCAGTACTAATTGGAAATATTAATAATAAGGGTCAGAGTAAAATTACCAAAATTCAACAAATAGCACGATTACATTGGCGCGTCTTCCCCGTCTGACCGTTCCCGGCTACGCGAATCACATCATCCAGCGCGGCAACAATCGTCAGGCCATCTTCACATCGATGGCCGACTACGAGATGCTGCTTGCGCTGCTGCATGAAAACGCGCAGAAATTCGGCGTAGCGGTGCATGCCTATGTTTTGATGACCAATCACTGTCACCTGCTCGCCACTTCGGAAACGGACAAGGGCTTGCCGTTGATGATGCAGGCGGTGGGGCGGCGGTATGTGCGGTATTTCAATGACGTGCAAGGACGGAGCGGCACTTTGTGGGAAGGGCGTTATCGTTCCACTTTGATTCAGGCAGATCGTTATCTGCTGGCCTGCATGGCCTATATGGACCTGAACCCGGTGCGGGCGTTGCTGGTGCGGGAGGCCAAAGACTACCCTTGGTCGAGCCACGGTCATTACATCGGGCAGCGCGACGATAAGATTGTTAGTCCTCACTCATTATTTTGGGCTCTTGGCAACACGCCTTTTGCGCGCGAGGCGGCTTATGCTGAACTGGTGCGTGCAGGTATCTCGCCTGCACAGCAGGCTGAGCTGACACGTTCCGCGCTCAATGGCTGGGCGCTTGGGGACGAAAGCTTTGTTAACGATCTTCAAAAACGCACCGACCGGCGTGTGGTGAAAGGCCAGGCGGGTCGGCCGATGAAGTCGATACCGTCGGTATAGCCAAACTAAAAACAAACGGCTGACCGACGCATTCCGCACCGCTGATACCTTCGAACTTCTTGCTAATTTGATCTGCCCCTAATTAATGGTTGAATAAATTAGACGGAAATTAATTGGAATCTGACCCCAATTAAAGTAGTTGGCAAGATTGCTGCACTGCACTATCCTCTGATGCCCCGCTTAAGGAAACTGCCATGAAGCTCGAATCTGAAATCAAACACGCGGAACAACACGGCCTTTATGCCGGCTCGAACGAGCACGACGCTTGCGGTGTCGGTTTTGTGGCGCATATCAAAGGTCACAAGTCGCACGCCATCGTCGAGCAGGGATTGAAGATTCTTGAGAATCTTGACCATCGGGGCGCGGTCGGTGCAGACAAGCTGATGGGTGACGGCGCGGGCATATTGATCCAGTTGCCGGATGCGTTGTACCGCGAAGAAATGTTGAAGCAGGGCGTGCAGCTTCCGCCGCCCGGCGAATACGGCGTCGGCATGGTGTTTTTGCCGAAAGAGCATGCGTCGCGCCTGGCGTGCGAGCAGGCGCTGGAGCGCGCCGTCAAGGCCGAAGGTCAGGTACTGCTGGGCTGGCGTGACGTGCCTGTGAACCGTGATATGCCGATGTCGCCAACGGTGCGCGAAAAAGAGCCCATTCTTCGCCAAATTTTTATTGGTCGTGGCAATGATGTCATCGTGCAGGACGCGCTGGAGCGCAAGCTTTACGTCATCCGCAAAACCGCAAGCGCGGCGATTCAGAACCTCCACCTGACGCACAGCAAAGAATATTACGTGCCCAGCATGTCCAGCCGCACGGTGGTCTACAAGGGCCTGCTGCTGGCCACCCAGGTTGGCACCTATTATCTTGATCTGCAAGACGTTCGTTGCGTGTCGGCGCTCAGCCTGGTTCACCAGCGTTTTTCGACCAACACCTTCCCTGAATGGCCCCTGGCCCACCCCTACCGCTATGTGGCGCACAACGGCGAGATCAACACCGTCAAGGGCAACTACAACTGGATGAAGGCTCGCGAGGGCGTGATGTCGTCACCGGTGCTGGGTGCAGATTTGCAAAAGCTGTATCCGATCAGTTTCGCTGATCAGTCTGACACCGCAACCTTCGATAACTGCCTCGAGCTGCTGACGATGGCCGGCTACCCGATCAGCCAGGCTGTGATGATGATGATTCCCGAGCCGTGGGAGCAGCACACCACGATGGACGAGCGACGCAAAGCCTTCTACGAATACCACGCCGCGATGCTGGAGCCGTGGGACGGCCCGGCATCGATTGTGTTCACTGATGGTCGGCAAATTGGTGCCACGCTGGACCGCAACGGCCTGCGGCCATCGCGTTATTGCGTGACTGATGACGACCTCGTCATTATGGCGTCAGAGTCCGGCGTGCTACCAATTCCAGAGCACAAGATCGTGCGCAAATGGCGGCTGCAGCCCGGAAAGATGTTCCTGATCGATTTGGAACAGGGCCGCATGATCGACGATGAAGAGATCAAGGCGACGCTGGCGCACAGCAAGCCGTACAAGCAGTGGATTGAGAATTTGCGGATCAAGCTGGATGATGTGAAAGCGGGGGCAGCCCTCTCCCAGGGGGAGAGGGAGCAAGAGGGGACGGCATCGCAAACGTCCTTGCTGGACCGCCAGCAGGCCTTCGGCTACACCCAGGAAGACATCAAATTCCTGATGTCCCCGATGGCCGCGAACGGCGAAGAGGCCACCGGCTCGATGGGCAATGACAGCCCGCTCGCCGTGCTGTCGAACAAGAACAAGC
>JANPFZ010000429.1:0-1782 GCA_031423655.1 Polaromonas sp. | reverse complement strand
AGCCCTTGTGAATGCGCCGAGGAGCGGAAGCCCAGACGGATCAGGGCTCGTGCTTGTTTGAGCGCAGCGAGTTTGCACGAGACCCCGGCTGGGCTGAGCACCGCAGGTTGCCCGCAGCGCAGCGGAGGGACGCAGACACCAGGGTCGCCTTTTCTTTGCCTACTTTCTTTTGGCGAAGCAAAAGAAAGTCGGTCGCCCGCCGCGGCGACAGAGCGGCACTGGAATTCATCAAAGAACTTGGTTCTTGATTCAGGGCAAGTGTTCGGGCACCAGCCCCAAGAGGTCAACCTATGAACCTCTCCGAACCGTTCGTCCGCCGCCCGGTAGCCACCGTCCTCCTCACCATCGGCATCGCCCTCGCCGGCATGGGCGCCTTCTTCGTCCTGCCGGTATCCCCGTTGCCGCAAGTCGACTACCCCGTCATCTCCGTCAGCGCGAGTCTGCCCGGCGCCAGCCCCGACACCATGGCCAGCAGCGTCGCCACGCCGCCGGAACGGCGCCTCGGCACAATTGCCGGGGTCAACGAAATGACATCGAACAGCGGTGTGGGAACGACCCGCGTAAGCCTGCAGTTCGACCTCAACCGCAACATCAACGCCGCCGCGCGCGAGGTGCAGGCGGCCATCAACGCCTCACGCGCCGACTTGCCGGCCACGCTGCGCAGCAACCCGACCTACCGGAAGGCCAACCCCGCATCGTCGCCGGTGATCATCCTGGCGCTGACATCGAAAACGCGTTCACCGGGGCAGATCTACGACGAGGTCTCGAACATCGTGCAGCAGAAAATTGCACAGGTGCCAGGGGTTGGTGATGTGGAACTCGGCGGCGGCTCATTGCCTGCGGTGCGGGTCGAACTGCTGCCGTTTGCCTTGAGTCGCTACGGTATCAGTATGGAAGATGTGCGCGCTGCGCTGCAGGCCTCAAACGCCAACCGGCCCAAAGGCGCGATTGAAGGAAAGGGCCAGCGGCTGCAGATTTATTCGGGCGCCGACACGGCCTCGGGCGGGCGCAAGGCAGCCGATTACCAGAACCTGATCGTTGCGTGGCGCAACAACGCCGCAATTCGCCTGTCAGATGTGGCCGAAGTCGTCGATGGCGTTGAAAACACCAACACACTCGGGCTGTTCAATGGCAGCCCGGCGGTGGTGGTGCTGGTGACGCGCCAGCCCGACGCCAATGTGATCCAGACCGTCGATGGCGTGCGTGCGCTGTTGCCAGAATTGCAGGCGCAGCTACCCGCAGACGTGACGCTGCAGGTCGCCTCCGACCGAACCACATCGATACGCGCCTCGCTCAAAGAAGTCGAGATCACGCTGCTGATTTCCATCGCGCTGGTGGTGCTGGTCGTCAGTGCGTTTCTGCGCAGCGCGCGCGCCACGCTGATTCCGGCCGTGGCCACCGTCGTTTCATTGCTGGGTACCTTCGGCGTCATGTACCTGATGGGTTTCAGTTTGAACAACCTGAGCCTGATGGCGCTCACGGTGGCGACGGGTTTTGTGGTCGACGACGCCATCGTGGTGCTGGAGAACACCAGCCGCCACATCGAAGCGGGCATGGACCGCTTCAAGGCGGCGCTGCTGGGCGCGCGCGAGGTCGGCTTCACGGTGCTCTCGATCAGCCTTTCGCTGGTCGCGGTGTTCATTCCGCTGCTGTTCATGGGCGGACAGGTCGGGCGGCTGTTCCGCGAGTTCGCTGTCACGTTGTCGGCGGCGGTGATGATCTCTTTGGTCATCTCGCTCACCACCACACCCATGATGTGCGCCTGGCTGCTGCGGCCCGATG
>JANPFZ010000428.1:0-1936 GCA_031423655.1 Polaromonas sp. | reverse complement strand
CTCGCATGGTGGAATCAGCTCGGCACGCTATGCGCTGGCCGCACGACCAGTGCTGAGCGTCTTCAACGACGCTGGCGTTGGCAAAGACGGCGCGGGCCTGGCGGCGCTTGATTTTTTACAGGCACACGGTCTTGCCGCCTGAACCGTCTCACACCACAGTGCGCGTATCGGTGAAGCGCAAAGCACGCTGCGCGATGGCATCGTCAGCCACCAGAATGCGTTGGCGCTTGCGCTCGGCGCTGCGACGGGGCATCGCTGTCAACTGATCATCGACAATCTGCAAACACCCTGAAGGAGTCCGTTATGCGTTTTAATTTCAGCCACCCCAGGCGCCTGCTCATCACGGCTTGCGTTGCAGTGGGCACAGGGCTGGCCGGTCTGCCTGCTGCCGCGCAAAGCGCGTGGCCGACCAAGCCCGTCAAGATCATCGTGCCCTTCGCACCCGGCGGCACCACCGACATCCTGGCGCGCGCGGTGGCACCGGAATTGACCAAGGCGTTCGGCCAACCTTTCGTGGTTGAAAACCGCACCGGTGCGGGTGGCAACGTCGGGGCCGATGCAGTGGCCAAATCGCCAGCCGACGGCTACACGCTGCTGATGGGCACCGTTGGCACGCATGCCATCAACAAGGCGCTTTATAGCAAGATGCCGTTCGACTCACAAAAAGACTTCGCGCCGATCACGCTGGTGGCAGGCGTGCCCAATGTGATGGTGATGAACACCGAAAAAGCGGCGGCGCTGCGCATCAACAGCGTGGACGATTTCATCAAATACGCACGTGCCAACCCGGGCAAGCTGAGCATGGCTTCGAGCGGCAACGGCACCTCGATTCACCTGTCGGGCGAGTTGTTCAAGTCAATGACCGGCACGTTCATGACGCACATTCCCTACCGGGGTTCCGGCCCGGCACTGCTGGATCTGATCGGCGGCAATGTAGATGTGATGTTCGACAACCTGCCGTCGTCGCTGCCACAAATCAAGGCCGGAAAACTCAAGGCCTTTGCCGTCACCAGCGCCCAGCGTTCAGCCGCCCTGCCGGACGCACCGACCCTCGAAGAGGCCGGCAAGCTCAAGGGTTTTGACGCCAGTTCGTGGTTCGGCCTGCTGGCGCCTGCCGGTACGCCGCCAGAGATTGTCAGCCGCATTCAGCAGGAGGTCGCCAAGTCGCTGGGGACCGCAGCCATCAACGAGAAGATGCTGGGCCAGGGCGCGATTCCGAGCGGCAACACGCCGGCGCAGTTCCACGACTTCATCAATGCCGAACACAAGAAGTGGGCTCAGGTGGTGAAGGTATCCGGTGCGAAGGTGGACTGACGCAAGAGCTAGGTCACCGGCGTGTCATGTGCCCCACACCACCTCGGAGCCAGCCTTTTCATTGCGCTTGAGCATGTCGATAAACGGCATGGCGCGCTGGCGCAAGCCCGGCGCGTCGCCGTGTGGCGGGCCCTCATAGTCGTCGGCCGATTCCTCCAGCTTGATGGCCGCATCCAGCGCCGCAATAGCCGCCAGCATCTGCCCGGGCAGGATGATGCCCTTTGCGCCCGGCTCCTTGCCTATGACCTCCAGAATTCGGCGCCCGTGCGGCTCCAGCATGATGAGGTCACCAGCATTTTTTGACTTGAATTTGTACAGCATCGCAGGCTCCTCGGGTGGTCAGTGTGGTTTGATTATGAGCGGCCAGCGATCGCGTTGATGTAGGTCTGCTTCGGCTGTTGACACGGCTTCAGACCATCGGGCGCGGCATCTTTCAGGCCAACTCACTATCAAATCAGGATCTGCTTGCGCAGGTGATTACTGGGCAGTCTCAAGTCCAAGTGCAACACGAGGCTAGTTTATTGGATAGCGTCTGCTGGGACGTTAAGACGCGCCAGCCAGCCGCTGTAGACCTCAAACGGCGTAGCCCAATCGAGGGTTTTTCGTGGCCGGCCGTTCATCT
>JANPFZ010000427.1:0-2848 GCA_031423655.1 Polaromonas sp. | reverse complement strand
GGCGTCCTTGCAGCAGAGCCGAAACACGGCCTGGGTGGCGCTATACCGGGCCATGGGCGGCGGCTGGACGCCCGCAGTCAATGCCGTCAGCGCGGCCGGCCTGCCTGGCCGCTGAATGTTCAGCCCCACCGTTTACCGATTCACCCCATGCCAAAACCAAGCCTTCGGTTTCTCATTGTTGCCCTGCTGGCTGCGCTTATCGCAGCCGGTGGCGCTTTTTATTTCTTCTCGCCATCGCGTCAGGCGAAAGCAGCCGACGCAAAAAAAGAGGCAGCTCCCAGCCCCAAACCGGCGTTGACCGTGACCACCGAAAAGCCGCAGCCGGGCACGCTTGCTATCAAACTTTCGGCCAACGGCAATATCGCGGCCTGGCAGGAAGCCATCATCGGGTCCGAGTCCAATGGCTTGAAGCTGACGCAGGTCATGGTCAACGTCGGTGATGTCGTCAAGGCCGGCCAGGTGCTGGCGACGTTTTCGACGGACAGCACGCAGGCCGATGTGGCGCAGGCGCGCGCCAATCTGCTGGACGCGCAAGCCAGCGCGCTGGATGCAGCCGCCAACGCCGAACGCGCCCGCACGCTGCAGACCTCGGGCGCGCTCAGCGCGCAGCAGATCAACCAGTACCTGACGCTCGAAAAGACCGCCAAAGCCAAGGTCGAGGCCGCGCAGGCGGTGCTGGGAGCGCAGCAGCTCAAGGGCCGGCAGACGCGCGTGCTGGCGCCCGACAGCGGCGTGATTTCCGCGCGCAATGCCACGGTAGGCGCGGTGGTCGGCAGCGGCACCGAGCTGTTCAGGATGATCCGCAAGGGCCGGCTGGAGTGGCGTGCCGAAGTGACGTCGGCCGAGCTGGGCCGCATCAGGGAAGGCATGCCCGTGACGCTGCGGCCGGCCAGCGGCGGCGAGTTGACGGGCACCGTGCGGATGATTGCGCCCAGCGTCGATCCGCTGACCCGCTCGGCGCTGGTGTATGTTGATCTTCCGGCGCCAGTTTCAAAAGACTCACCTGCAAAGGCAGGAATGTTTGCACGCGGCGATTTCGAAATCGGAAGTTCAAACGCATTGACCGTGCCGCAGCGCGCTTTGGTCGTGCGTGACGGCTTCAACTACCTTTTTATCCTGTCGCCCGACCAGCGCGTGAGCCAGCTCAAGGTGCAAACCGGCCGGCTGGCCGGCGATCGAGTTGAAATTCTGGCTGGCCTTGCGCTCGACGCGCGCGTGGTGGTGGATGGCGCCGGCTTTCTGGCCGAAGGCGATCTGGTGCGTATCGGCGAGGCGTCTGTCGCACCCGTGCCCCGTGGCGCTGGCGACGGCCCGGCAGCGGGTAAATAAGTTCAAGGCCGCAATCATGATGAACGTTTCCTCCTGGTCGATCAGGAACCCGGTTCCGGCCGTGATGCTGTTCGTGCTCTTGAGCTTCGGCGGCCTGCTGTCGTTCAAGGCCATGAAGGTACAGAACTTTCCCGACATCGATTTGCCCACGGTGAGCGTGTCGGCCGCGCTGCCCGGCGCGGCACCGGCGCAGTTGGAGACCGAAGTCGCGCGCAAGCTTGAAAACTCAATCGCCACCGTTCAGGGCTTGAAACACATCACCACCCGGGTGCAAGACGGCGGCGTCAGCATCACGGCAGAGTTCAGGCTTGAAAAGCCGGTGCAGGAAGCGGTTGATGATGTGCGTTCAGCGGTGGCGCGCGTGCGATCTGATTTGCCGGCCGATGTGCGCGACCCGATTGTCAGCAAGGTCGATCTGGCGGGCCAGCCGATTTTTGCCTTCACGATCACTTCGGCCCGCATGGACGCTGGCGCGCTGTCCTGGTATGTTGACAACGATCTGTCGCGCCGGCTGTTGGCCGTGCCTGGCGTCGGTGCAGTGACCCGCGTCGGCGGCGTGACGCGCGAGGTGCGTGTGGCGCTTGATCCTTCGCGCCTGCAGGCCCTGGGCGCCACTGCTTCCGACATTTCGCGCCAGCTGAAAGCGGTACAAAACGAAAGTGGTGGTGGCCGTACCGATCTGGGCGGCAGCGAGCAACCCGTGCGCACATTGGCCACCGTGAAGTCGGCAGCGGAATTGGGTCGGCTGGAGCTTGCGCTCAGTGATGGGCGGCGGATTCGGCTTGACCAGGTGGCCAACGTCAGCGACACCACGGCCGAACAGCGTTCGGCCGCGTTGCTTGACGGCAAGCCGGTGGTGGGTTTTGAAGTGTCGCGCAGCCGCGGTGAGAGTGAAGTGACGGTCGGCAAGGCGGTTCAGGCGGCTCTCGCCAACCTCCAGCTGCAGCGGCCGGACCTGGTGCTCACTGAAGCCTTTAATTTCGTCAAGCCGGTCGAAGAAGAGTACGACGGCTCGCTGGTGCTTTTGTATGAAGGCGCTTTGCTGGCGGTGCTGGTGGTGTGGCTTTTTCTGCGCGACTGGCGCGCCACCTTTGTGTCAGCGGTTGCCTTGCCGCTGTCCGTGATTCCGGCGTTTATCGGCATGTACCTGCTGGGCTTTTCGATCAACACTGTTTCGCTGCTGGCGCTGTCGCTGGTGATCGGCATTCTGGTCGATGACGCGATTGTCGAGGTCGAAAACATCGTACGCCACCTGCGCATGGGCAAGTCGCCGTACCAGGCCGCAATGGAAGCGGCCGACGAAATCGGCCTGGCAGTGATTGCCACCACCTTCACGCTGATTGCGGTGTTTTTGCCGACGGCTTTCATGAGTGGCATCGCCGGCAAGTTTTTCAAGCAGTTCGGCTGGACCGCCGCGCTGGCGGTATTCGCCTCGCTCATCGTGGCGCGGGTGCTGACGCCGATGATGGCCGCGTATATTTTGAAGCCGCTGGTGGGCCAGGAAAAAGACGCGGGTTGG
>JANPFZ010000426.1:0-2437 GCA_031423655.1 Polaromonas sp. | reverse complement strand
ACGGTCATGGCCGTATTTTTCGTAGATGTATTGAATGACTTCTTCTCGCCGCTGGTGTTCAAAATCGACATCGATATCAGGCGGCTCGCGGCGTTCGCGGCTGATGAATCGCTCGAACAGGGTTTCGTTTTCTTCCGGGTTAACAGCGGTCACGCCGAGGCAATAGCAGACCGTTGAATTGGCCGCCGAGCCACGGCCCTGGCACAAAATTTTCTGCTCAACAGCAAAGCGAACGATGTCGTGTACGGTGATGAAATACATCTCGTAGTTGAGCTCTTCGATCAGCGCCAACTCTCGCTGGAGCTGGGCAATAATTTTTTCAGGCACACCGCGTGGATAGCGTGTCTGCGCTCCTTCAAAGGCCAGCCGCCGCAGGCATTGCGCAGGTGTTTCGGCGCGCGGTACGAGGCCTTCTTTCGGGTAGCGGTACATGCCGCGAATTTCATCCAGACGGAAGCTGCAGCGCGCCGCCACTTCCAGCGTGGCGCGCAGCAGATCAGCAGGGTAAATTTCGGCCAGCCGCATGCGCGGGCGCAGATGCGCTTCGGCGTTCGTTTGCAGCGCAAAACCGCATTCATGCACGGTTTTACCCAGGCCGATGGCGGTCATCACGTCGTGCAGCGGTTTGCGTGAACGCACATGCATCTGCACGTTGCCAGCGGCGACCAGGCGCACGCCGGACTGGCGCGCGATGTGCCTTAACTGCTGCAGGCGCAGCGCGTCGTCGAGTTCCTGCAACAACTCGACTGCCAGCCATACTTGAGTACCGAAAAGGCCTCTAGCCCAGATAACATGTGCGTAGAGCGCTTCTGTATTGATAGCGACTGGCAAGGCGCAAAGCAATATCTCGCAATCGGTGAGTTGCGCAAAATCGCTCTCGCCCAAGGCCACGCGGTAGCTGCCCTTTTCGATCACGTCGCCGACGCGCTTAGCTGCCGTGATGAATTCACACAAATTGCCCCAGCCTTCGGCGTTGTGCGGTAGCACGACGATGCGGAAAGGATCGTTGGCCTGCACCAGAAACTCAGCACCCGGCAGTAATTTCAGGCCCTGCTTTTTGGCTTCGACATGCGCGCGCACCACACCGGCAAGCGAGCATTCATCGGTGATGGCGAGTGCGGTGTAGCCCAGGCTCTGCGCGCGTTCGACGAGTTCTTCGGCATGCGAAGCGCCGCGTTGAAAGCTGAAGTTGCTGAGCGCGTGGAGTTCGGCGTAGTGGGGGAGTTGGTAAGTGGACATTATTTAAAAATTGACAGGCTTCAGGCGGCGGTGCTATCGCGAAGGCCGCTGCCCTCACCCCTGCCCTCTCCCAGAGGGAGAAGGAGTAAAACACTCACCTAAAAAATCTGCCTCTTTTCTTATTCCCTCTCCTTCTGGGAGAGGGTTAGGGTGAGGGCTCTGCGAATTGGTATTCATGCGCTTCACTCAAGCAAAAAAACCATGCAGATACCAGGCGCGCAGCTGCACCGATGCGGTCGACACCACAGCCAAACGTTCGCTATAAACCCACAGCAAGGCGCCCCGCTGGTTTCGGTAAATAAAGTAGTCGCGGATGGCGGGCGGCTTGTTGGCCTCGCAGCTTTTCATCAACCAGCCTGTGGCCTCCAGCCGCTGCGGCCCGGCCAGCCGCTGCAGCTTGCCCTGGTAAACCGGGCTGTTGCCGAAGGTGGCCAGATGGATGGGTTCGGGCAGCAGCCAGGTCGGATACAGCGCCTCGGTTCTGTTTAGCAGAAGATCAGTTGGACTGGTCTTGGGCCGTTTTTTTATATGGTTTTTGCCTCCAGCCCAATCAATACCTGCGCAAGCAGCTACTGATTTAATAGCGTCTGGCATCACGTTGCGTGCGCTTACCCAGCGCTGCATCTGTTCGGGCCGGTGGTCGGCCAGCGGTTGCCAGGCCAGCACATTCGCTTCACCGAGCCGCGCGCTCAGGCGCTCGATCAACTCGATGGCGCCGCCCCCTTGCTGACATGCTTCCATCAACAAACTGCCGGTTGCGGCGGCTGAATCGCTAAGCTTTTCAGTCACCAGCGACTGCAGCGTCAGGCTGTGTACCGGTGCCGGCAATTGCTGCTGCGCCAGGTGCTCGGACACCAGCCGCGCCACGTGGCGCATATCTTGCGCGGGGTTGGCGGTGCGGATTTCAAGCTCGCCGGTGGGCGGAACATCGCGCCGTTTGTCGAGGTGCCAGATGAGTTTGAGCGCGCTGAGCCCGCTCTGCCGGCCGAGCAGCCAGGCTTGCAGATTCACCAGCAGGCGTTCGGCACCCATCATCAACGCGGGGGCATGAATCACCAGCGCATCGAGCTCGATTTTTTCGTCGAACTGCTCGGGCAAAGCGAGCCACTTGTAGTTGTCTGGCACGGCGCCCCGTGCGCGGTCGAGCGCCTCAAGCAGCGCCGCGCCGAAGCGCCGGGCCACACCCTCACGCGGCAGG
>JANPFZ010000425.1:0-1892 GCA_031423655.1 Polaromonas sp. | reverse complement strand
GTTGCCCGCGACCGCCTTGTCAGAATCCCCTGAACCAGCGGTTGCCAGTGCGCTAAAGGGAACAAAAATGACGTCACCAACATCTGCCGATCAGCCAAAAATCAGCCGCCGAATGTCGCTGCAACTAGGCGCCGCAGCTACGGCCGCCGGGCTTATTGCCAGCAAGGAATTTGCCGCGCCAGCCGAAGCAAGTGACCCGCCCCGTGGGCCCCCCACCTTTGCATTCATGGACGCACTGCCGGTGTACGAGGCCAAAACGCCGGTTGAAAGCCTGACCCCGCCCTCGACTGAAATACCCAATGTCAGCGGCGGCGAATGTGGTCGGGAACCGCACCAGCGGCGCAGTAACTGGCGTGCGGACAAGTTCTACACGCTGGAAACCAAAGTGGGCTGGCACAAGTTTCACGCACAGCTGGCGCCACAGGAAATCTGGGGCTATGACGGCATATTGCCCGGCCCTACGTTTGTCGCCCGCTACGGCGAGCCCATCATCGTTCGCAACTACAACCAGTTACCCACCAACTCGGTTGGCTTCGGCTCGCCGGAAATCAGCACCCACCTGCACAACTTGCACTGCGGATCCGAGAGCGACGGCTACGCTGGCGACTGGTATAGCGCTGACCCGCTCAAAGGCAAAGGCGACACGCTGACTGCGCCAGGTGGCTACAAAGACCATCACTACCCCAATTGCTATGCGGGCTATGACGCCTACGACGACACCAATGGTGACCCGCGTGAAGCGCTGGGGACGCTCTGGTACCACGACCACCGGGAGTTTCACACGGCAGCGAACTGCTACAAGGGGCTGTTTGGCTCTTATCTGCTGTTCGACAAACTCGACTCGGGCAACGAACTTGACCCCAACCCGGATGCGTTGCGTCTGCCCAGCGGCGTCGGCAAGTACGACATCCCGCTGGTCTTTCACGATCTGTTGCTGGACGCCAGCGGCCGCCAAAGCTTCGACCCGTTTGAGAACAAAGGCATTCTGGGCAACAAGTTTTGCGTGAACGGAAAGATCCAGCCTTACTTCCAGGTCGAGAAACGCAAGTACCGCTTTCGGCTCCTGGACGCCAGTCTGGCCCGCTTTTACGAGTTCTACCTGACCGACGCCAAAGGCAAGTCGATCAGCATGACCTACATTGCCAACGACGGCAACCTGCTGCCCCGACCGCTGTCCGCCACCAAGGTTCACCTGGCGCCGGCAGAACGGGCGGACATCGTGATTGACTTTTCCTCGTACGCCATCGGCACGCAGCTCTTCATCGTCAACCGCCTGATTCAGGATGACGGGCGTGGCCCGGAGGGGCCGGAAGTCAATGTTCGGGGCGCCAACGGCTTGTTGACCAACGCCGGCACCAGAATATTGCGGTTTGACGTGGTCAGCGAAGCGCCCTGGGTAACCGGCCGCGACGGTTTACCCACCCGCGACCCAAGCCGGGTGCCCGCCGAATTGCGTAAATTGCCAGATATCGTCATGAGTGAGGTAGTTGCCAGACGAACCTTCGAATTCAACAAGGTCAACGAAGTCTGGACCGTCAACGGCAAGATTTTTGACGTGAACACACCGGTCGTCAAACCGAGGCGCGGCACCGCCGAAATATGGACCTTGAAAGGCAAGGGCAGCTGGCATCACCCGGTACACATTCACCTGGAAGAAGGTCGCATCCTGACCCGCAACGGGGTCGCACCGCCACCCCATGAGCGAGGACGCAAGGATGTGTATGTGCTGGAGCCCGGCGAAGAGGTGCGCATCTTCATCCGCTTCAGGGACTTCACTGGCAAATACATGATGCATTGCCACAACCTGACGCATGAAGACCACGCCATGATGATTCGTTTCGACGTCGAAGCTTAAACGGGAGAACCAAGATGAACTCAAACGACACAACTTT
>JANPFZ010000424.1:0-2125 GCA_031423655.1 Polaromonas sp. | reverse complement strand
CCCGTAAATAGCTGGCAAAAATGAAACCGATGGATTTCGTCCCAGAGCAAGGCGCCAACCGCAGCGATACCCGAAGGTATCGCGAGGATTTGCAACGCCGCCATGGGGCGAAAGACGCGGTTTCATTGACAGACATTTGCGGGACAGCACACTTAACACGCTGTTATCCAAGCCTGGCGAACGGGTTCGCTGCAACGCTCCTTGGATTCGCAACATTTTACGGCTTTGTGCGGCCTTTCGTCGCAAGGGATGCACGGGACCCAATCAGGTGGCTCTGCTTTGACCGCTACCGCGCCACCGCAGCGCTAAACTCTTGCATCAATCAAGGTGACATGATGCTCAATAAGCTCTTCGGCAAGATCAAACGCGCCGCTGCTCCAGCGCCCGAAATGATGAGCCCGGACGAGCGTAATCGTTCGGTCAAAGGCTCCGAGACCGCTGGACTCGCCGCCCAACTGTTGATCGCACCAACGGCACTGATGCAGCTCACCCCTGAAGAAGCCATGATCGTGGTGAGCTACATGACACCACTGAAAATTCCCCGGGGAACGACCTTCATCAAGGAAGGCGACAAAGCCGACACCGCCTACATGGTGCTGCTGCTTGAAGGCGAAGTCACGGTCGAAAACATTGCCGTCAGCCGCAGCGAACCGGTCACCGTCACAGTACTCGGCCCGGGAAGCCTGATCGGCGAGATGGGCCTGGTCGACGGTGAGGCGCGACTCGCTTCCTGCACCGCCACCACCACCGTGCGCTGCGCCAACCTGACACGCGCCGCGCTTGAAAAACTCACCGCAGACGACCCGGCAACAGCAGCCAAACTGATCTTGGCCGTAGCCTTGCGCATCGCCGAACGGCTGCGCGACACCACCGGCAAGCTCAAGCTGTACAGCCAGCTGGTGCTCGCGATGCAGCAGGAAATCGACCACATGATGCCGACGCCGGGCGAGTTGGTGGGGCGGTCGACGAAGCCGAAGTGATGCTGGTACGGAGCTGCATCTGACGCGTTAGTGGCCGCGCATTGCAGCGAGGTCAAAATACCTGCTTATGAGAATAAGCCTGATCTTTTAAAGTGCCGCGTTTATTGCTATTTTTAATGGTGCAAGCTGATTGGATGGGATGGATTGAAATTCCGGGTTTTCCAATCGAAGGTGCCGCCCTATGTTGCAGCACCTTGCGATCTACATGCGTTTACGCTTGCAATTGAGTGCCTATGACTCAGCGCTTTGAGTGGGATGAGACGAAGGCAGTGGCTAACCTTCGCAAGCATGGCGTGCCCCTTGAAGAAGCCGCATCTGTGTTCTCCGACCCACTGGCGTACACTTTTGGCGATCCTGACCACTCGGTTGGCGAGAAACGGCTGCTGACCTTTGGGTTCTCGAAATCAGGGCGTCTCCTCGCAGTCGTCCACACGGAGCGGGGCCGCGCAATCAGAATTATCAGTGCCCGCAAGGCAACTCGACATGAGCGAGGTATATATGAACAAAGCTAAAGACGAAATGCGTTCCGAGTATCGGCGTGAAGACCTGGGCAAGGGTGTTCGGGGGAAGTACTTTGAGCGGGTATCGAAAGGAACAAACCTGGTTCTGCTGAATGACGAGGTCTCGAAAGCCTTTCCCACCGGGGAGGCTGTGAACGAAGCGCTCCTGGGGCTGTTGGCGCTTACCGAGCAGACCGCGCGCATCACTGGTCGCTCGAAACGGACGTCCCGCAAGCGAGCCGCCGTTTAGATTCGACGTTAGAAGTCATGAAAGCTCGTAGTGCCCGATCATGTAGTTTTTGTCGCCCGGTGCATTTCCTCTGTTTCTGGGGGCCGCGACCCGAGAAGCGGTGGAAACGCCCATTGCTTATGGTGTTCTCCCTACTGATGGCTCTTGGCATACCGGCGCTTTTTGTCTTTGCATTCAATTCGCCAGAGTCACCGGTACCTGTCTATGCGCTGTTTTGGTTGGTTTAGGCTTTGGGACTGTTTAGCGCGGCCGTTTCCATTTGGGCATGTAATGGGTGCGTTGCCAGGATTTTCGGTGACTTCTAACTCAAACGTTGCGCGTCAGCTTATGGGCAAAATGAGTGTCTCCTCTCCGTCCGCAGCAGACATCAAACCAGCATTCAAACCATCGAACCG
>JANPFZ010000423.1:0-2730 GCA_031423655.1 Polaromonas sp. | reverse complement strand
CACCACCGGCCCGCTGCTGCAAGCCTGGTTTGCGCGAGAGCGGTCAGGTCAGGTGCCTTATCGCCTGTTCGCGCTGTCAAACTTTGGCTCCATGCTGGCGCTGCTGGCTTACCCCGTGGCGGTTGAGCCTATTTTCCCGACGCTGTGGCAGTCGTATCTGTGGTCGGGCCTGTATGCGTGTTTTGTGCTGGCTTGCGCGTTGCTGGCCTGGCGTGGGCGCAAGGGCAGGGCGATTGCGCCGCAAGCGCCGCATGAAGGAGAAGCGCCACGCTGGACTGACAAGTTGCTTTGGGCGGCGCTGGCTGCCTGCCCATCGATTTTGATGGTGGCCGACACCAGTTTTCTGACGACCAACATCGCACCGATTCCGTTGATCTGGGTGGCACCGCTGGCGCTGTATCTGCTGTCATTTATCTTGAGCTTCGAGCGCAGCGGCTGGTACCAGCGCAAGGTGTTTTTGCCTTTGTTCGTGGTCGGGCTGGGCGCGCTGGCGTGGCTGCCGACGCTGGGCATCACCGAAATTCCGCTCTACGCGTCGATGGGCATCAACCTGACGGCTTTCTTCGTGGCCTGCATGGTGTGCCACGGCGAGTTGGCCCGGCGGCAGCCGCACCCCAGTCACCTGACGGGCTACTACCTGATGCTGGCGGTCGGCGGCGTGGTGGGCGGCTTCTTTGTCGGCGTCATCGCGCCGTACTGGTTCAACAGCCACTATGAGCTGTCAATTGGCATTGTGCTGACCGGTCTGGTTGCCGCAATTGCAATCATTCCAAAAGCCGCCTATTGGGCGCCGCAGGGGCGATCTGTAGCCCTCGGTTTCTCGGCGGTCGTGCTGCTCGCGCTGGCCTGGGTTCGTGTGGATGATCATTTGAACCAGACCCGCGGCGCAGAAGTGACCGCGCGTAATTTTTACGGCAGCCTTCAGGTATTCAACAATGTGGAAGGTGCCTACCGCACCATGATTCATGGGCAAATCATCCACGGGCGGCAAAACACGGTACCGGGCAAGCTGGACGAACCCACTACCTACTACAGCCCGGAGGGTGGCGCCGGCAAGGCGATGCAGATCAAGGCTGCGCAGGGGCCGCTGCGGGTCGGGGTGATTGGGCTCGGCGTGGGCACGCTGGTCAGTTACGGCCGCAAGCAGGACTACTTTCGGCTCTATGACATTGACCCGCTGGTGATCGACATAGCGCAAAAGAATTTCAGTTTTCTGGCGCGCACGCCGGCCACCACCGAGATCATTCTGGGCGACGCGCGCCTGCAACTCGAACGCGAGCCGGCGCAGCAATTCGACGTGCTGCTGGTCGATGCTTTTTCGGGTGACTCGGTGCCGATTCACCTGCTGACCTACGAAGCCTTCGCGCAGTATTTCAGACACCTTAAACCTGGCGGGGTGCTGGCGGTTCACATCACCAACCGATTTCTGGACTTGCGGCCGGTCGTTAAAACTGCGGCGAATCGCTTTGCCAAAGAAGTCCGGATGGTGGACTCGAACGCCATCGACGGCACGCTGGTGCTGCGATCCAACTGGGCCTTGATCTCGAGCGACGCTGCGTTTTTCAGGAGCCCGCAGCTTGCTGGCGCCACGCCTATCCCAGACCGGCCGGGTTTTCAGCCGTGGAAGGATGACTACAGCAGCATCTTTTCGATCCTCAAGTAATTGGGCAAGCTGCGGTGCAAGTGACGTTGCACACAACGCTACAACGTCGTTTTTTAAGAAAAACAGGCCCTAGCCTAAATAAATCGTGTGCAAGTCGCTATAGAAACTATAGCAAACAAAGTGCCGGAGAAGGCTACTGCGCAGCGCCCAGGGCCAGCGCCGCCGCTTTGGACGCCGCCAGGTTTTCAGTGTCGGCCTTCACCGGCCCGGTTGGCCAGCCGCCCATTTGCGTGATGCTGAAGTCGGCCACACCGGCCAGCCACTCGGGGCTGTCGTTCAGGCAGTCGATGTAGTGGAATTCTTTGCCTCCGGCCTGCATAAAGGCGTGGCGCGCTTCCATGTTGATTTCTTCCAGCGTTTCCAGGCAGTCGCCGGTGAAGCCCGGGCACATCACATCGACGCTTTTCACGCCAGACTTCGCCATGTCGATCAACGTGGGTTCAGTGTACGGTTCCAGCCATTTGGCCTTGCCGAAGCGTGACTGAAAAGTGACCTTGTAGCGGTCTTTGGCCAGGCCGAGTTTTTCTGCCACCAGTCGCGCGGTTTTGTGGCAGTGGCAGTGGTACGGATCACCGAGTTTCAAGGTGCGTTCGGGCACGCCGTGGAAGCTCATGACCAGTATCTCGGCCTGACCGTTTTTTTGCCAGTGGTGGCGAATTTTTGCGGCCAGTGCGGCGATGTAGCCGACGTCATCGTGGTACTGATTGACGAAGCGGAACTCGGGAATCAGCCGCGTCTTTGCCGCCCACGCATAGACCGCATCGAACACGCTGGCGGTGGTGGTGCCGCTGTATTGCGGGTAGGCGGGCAGGATCAGCACGCGCGTCACGCCGTCGGCCTTCAGCAGGTCAAGCTGCGAGGCAATCGACGGGTTGCCGTAGCGCATGGCGTAGCGCACTTCGACGTTGTGGCCGCGCACCGCAAGATAGCCGCGCAGCATGGTGGCCTGCTTTTGCGTCCACACCTTCAGTGGCGATCCGTCCGTGGTCCAGACGCTGGCGTATTTGGCCGCCGACTTGGCGGGCCGGGTGCGCAAAATAATGCCGTGAAGAATCAGCAACCACACC
>JANPFZ010000422.1:0-2132 GCA_031423655.1 Polaromonas sp. | reverse complement strand
GCGCGCGAGACCGGATTTACGGTGACGGCTGACGCGCCGCTTGACGCGCTGATGCTTCGAATGAAGCTGCGCTGAGGCCGCCGTTCATTTTCCTTGCCTGACCGTGCGTAGGGCTTTTTTTAAACAAAATCGGCCTATAGCCCCCGTAAAATATGCACAAAAAGCTATCAAATAAATAGCAACTAGAATAATTCCGCTAGCGGTCTTTGATGACCGCACCGGTCTCGCGGTCGAACCGCACCACGCGTGCCTTGCCGTTCTGGCCAGGAAAATCGTCGAATACGGCGCGCACCAGATAGGGCACGATCTGCGGCAGTTGGTCGCCTCGGCCTTCACCCTCAAAGATAGCGCGTGACTCGAACACCGTGCGCGGTTTTCCAGGCGGGCTGCCCTGTGAATCGAGCAGCCGCAGCTGTAGCGTGCTGGTCTGCCGGGTGGTGTTGATCTGGCGGTCGCCGACATAGCGCGGACCGAACGGGTCCAGCGTCCAGAATCCGGGAAAAATGCGGCCCGCCGCGTCGCGGTAGCCCGGAACGTAGATGTAGTTGTCCTGGTAAATCGGCTGCAGATAGGTCATCTGCTCGCTGCGGTTACTGGTGTTCACGTCCACCTGAATGCGGCCGACCTGACCGGCAGGTGCGCGCACCAGGCCGCGCTTTTCAAGCTCGGCCTGCACATGGCCTTCGTAGCTGGCTTGCTCCAATTCACGCGTGTTGTCGGTGCGACTGACGTAGCTGAATGTGCTGCCCGCCGCATTCGCCGGCCACTGGTTAAAGCTGGTCACGCGTGTGGTGATGGGGCTGGCGCAGGCACCGAGCAAGGCCAGTGCAAGTGACGCAAGACCAATTTTCGCAAGTTGCTTGAGGCGAAGGCTGCAGTGCCCGAAAGTAACAAGTTTCATGAAAACTAGGATACCGCAGGGCCCGCTTTTGTTCCGTCCGGCCAAATGCTCTCAAGTAAAGTCGGGCAGCTTAGGCCCTGGCAAAGTGAAAAATGCTTACAGCGACTGCTGACAACCAGCAGCAACATTACATTCTCAAGAGGAGACGATCATGAAATGGGAAGGCAATCGCGAATCAGACAACGTCGAAGACCGGCGTAGTGACGGCGGCGGCCAGGGTTTCGGCGGCATTGGCGGACTCTTCGGTGGCCGCAGCATCGGCATTGGCACCATCGTGGTGGCGCTGGTCGGTGGCTGGATTTTCGGCATCAACCCGCTGACCATCCTGAATTTGCTCAGCGGTGGCGGCGCGCCGACGGCGCAGGTGCAGCAGCAGCGGCCGGGCCAGTCGCAGCGCCCGCCGGCAGATGACCGCATGGCCAAGTTTGTATCGACCGTGCTGGCCGACACCGAAGATGTCTGGAAAGACGTGTTTGCCAAGAGCGGCGGCACGTACAAAGAGCCGCGACTGGTGCTGTTCCGGGGTGCCACGCAAACCGCCTGCGGCCAGGGGCAGGCGGCGATGGGGCCGTTTTATTGCCCGGGCGACCAGAAGGTCTACATCGACCTCGGTTTTTACGAAACGCTGACGCGTCAGCTGGGTGCGCCCGGCGACTTTGCGCAGGCCTATGTGATTGCGCACGAGGTCGGCCACCATGTGCAAAACCTGCTCGGCATCAGCGGCAAGATGGACGCAATGCGCGGCCGCGTCAGCAAGGTTGAATACAACGCGCTGAGCGTGCGGCTCGAGTTGCAGGCCGACTGCTTCGCCGGCTTGTGGGCGCAAAAGGCGCAAACCTCACGGCAAATTCTTGAAAAAGGCGATGTGGAAGAAGCCATGAACGCCGCCGCCAAAATTGGCGACGATGCGTTGCAGCGCGGCAGCAGTGGCGCCGTGGTGCCAGAAAGCTTCACCCACGGCACCAGCGCGCAGCGCCAGCGCTGGTTTGACACCGGCTTTAAAACCGGCAGCGTGAAGGCCTGCGACACCTTCAGCGCCCGGAATTTATAGTGAATTTACATCAAATAGCCTTCTAGCCCTCGTGATACATGCGTAAATAGCTACTAAAGTAATAGCAACTGGCGATGGCCTTTCTGCTGCTACCAAACCGGTGGCAGCCCGTATCGGCGGCAGGCCCGCCGAAAATTCAATATTCGGCCCGAAGTGCGACAATAGCCGGTTGAGCAAGCC
>JANPFZ010000421.1:0-3518 GCA_031423655.1 Polaromonas sp. | reverse complement strand
CCGGCGGCTTTTCGCGTGAGGCTTATGGCGAACTGGCCGAACTCGGCCTGCCGGGCCTTTATGTTCCCGAAGAGCACGGCGGCATGGGCATGGGCCCGGTCGAAGGCATGGTGGTGATGGAGGAGCTGGGGCGCGGCATTGTGGCCGAGCCGTTCATGCAAACGCTGATCGCTGGCGCTGTGCTGGCCGGCTACTCGCCGGACGCGGTGAAGTCCGCCTGGCTGCCAAAAATCGCCTCGGGCGAAAGCCTGGTGGTGCTGGCGCTGCAGGAGCGCGCCGGCCGCTACCATATCGATAAATTTGAAGCAAAAGCGGCTCTAGCCCATGAAAAATGGGCGCTAACAGCTATTAAAAGCATAGTGCCTGCTGGCGACCATGCTGATGCCTTTCTGGTGCCTGCGATGGCGGACGGCCAGATGGCGCTGTTCCTGGTTGAACGCAGCACCGCTGGCGTGACGACGCAAGGCTACCGCACGCAAGACGGCGCACGCGCCGCCGAAGTCAGCTTCAAGGACGCGCCGGCCACGTTGGTGACGACGGGCGGCCTGACGGCTCTGGCGCACGCGGTTGACATTGGCATTGCCGCCGCCTGCGCCGAAGCCGTTGGCGTGATGGACAAAACCATGGCGATCACGGTCGAATACATGAACACCCGCAAGCAGTTTGGCGTGGTCATCAGCAGCTTTCAGGCGCTGCGGCACCGCGTGGCCGACATGAAGATGCAGCTGGAACTGGCACGGTCGATGAGCTACTACGCGTCGCTCAAACTCAACGCACCGGCTGATGAACGCCGACGCGCGATGGCGCGCGCCAAGTATCAGCTCGGTGTGTCGATGCGCTTTATTGGTCAGCAAGCCGTTCAATTGCATGGCGGTATTGCAGTGACCGACGAGTACATCGTGAGTCACTATTTCAGGAAGCTCACGCAACTGGAAATGACGTTCGGCGACACGCTGCATCACCTCGGTGAAGTGTCCAGGCAGATGCAGAATACGGCTGGGGTGTTTGCTTAAACGGGAGCGAATACCCTTAACGCAGAGGCGCAGGGAACGCAGAGGAAGCAAGGCAGAGAAAAGCCAGCGAATGGTTTTTGGTAGCGCAGCAATCAACGATCAACGATCCACATCAACCCAATTCAATTGCTCTGCAGACCTCTGCGTTCTCTGCGCCTCTGCGGTAAATGCCCCCGCCCCGCTTCTCAGCCGTGCAGGCGTGACGTTTTCGGAATGTGCGCCATCAAAAACTCCATCTGGTCGGCCAGGATACGGCGGTTGCGCAAAATGAAGTCTTCCCACAGGCTGGGCACATACGGCGTGTAGAGCAGCGGCATGTGCGCCTGCTCGGGCGTGCGGCTGCTTTTGCGGTGGTTGCAGGCACGACAGGCGGTGACCACGTTCATCCAGGTGTCGATGCCGTTTTGCGCAAACGGGATGATGTGCTCGCGCGTCAGCTCTTCTTCATGAAAATCATCGCCGCAATAGGCGCAGACGTTGCGGTCGCGCGCGAAGAGCTTGATATTCGTCAGGCCCGGCTTCAAATCGAAGGGGTTGATGTTGGGCACGCCCTTGGTGCCGATGATGCTGTTGACGGTGATGATCGACTGGTATCCAGTGATCGCGTTGTGGCCGCCATGGAAGGTTGCCACCCGCGCGCCCATCTCCCAGCGCACCTCGTCAGCCGCGTAGTGCAACACGGCTTCTTCGAGGCTGATCCAGGACTGTGGCAAGCCTTGACCCGAGAGTTTCAACACCTTCAAAACGAACCTCCACTTGAAGTGAATGACGAATGAAAACAGCGACCCGCCGGCCCGCTGCGGCAGCGATGTGCCAATATACCGCGAAACCGTGACAAACAGTGTCATGAGGGGGTTTGACCGCCCTTCAGCCACATCCGGTCGGGATCACACGCTATAAAAACGATAATTCAGGCCATGCAGATTTTTCGCGGCTACCAACACCCCCGTCGTGCGCCCGCCTGCGCACTGACAATCGGCAATTTCGACGGCGTGCATCGCGGCCATCAGGCCATGCTGGCGCTGCTGAAAAACGAGGCCCAGCACCGCGCTGTTCCCAGTTGCGTGATGACCTTTGAACCGCATCCACGCGACTATTTCGCAGCGGTGGCCGGCAAACCGCTGCTGGCGCCGGCGCGCATCGCGACCCTGCGAGACAAGCTGACCGAACTTGCGCGCTGTGGCATTGACCAGTGCCTGGTGTTGCCCTTCAACGCCGAACTGGCCGCGCAATCTGCTGAATCTTTCATCAGCGACGTGCTGGTTGAAGGGCTGGGCGCGAAATATGTGCTGGTCGGTGACGACTTTTGTTTTGGTGCCAAACGCCGGGGCGACTACGCCATGCTCGACGCTGCGGGCGGGCGCCTGGGTTTCGACGTGGCACGCATGAACAGCTACGAGGTACACGGCTCCCGCGTGTCCAGCTCGGCAGTGCGCCAGGCGATGGCAGCCGGCGACATGCCGGGCGTTGCCAGCCTGCTGGGCCGACCGTACAGCATTTCCGGCCACGTCGTGCATGGCCGCAAACTCGGCCGAGACCTGGGTTTTCGCACGCTCAACCTGCGCTTTTCACACTGGAATCCGGCCGCCAGCGGAATTTTCGCGGTCCATGTACACGGCCTGTCGCCAGAGCCCTTGGCCGGCGTGGCCAACCTCGGCATCCGGCCTTCGCTGGACCCGGCCGACGTGAACGGCGGGCGCGTGCTGCTGGAGACCTATTGCCTTGACTGGCCCGCCAGCCTGGGCAACGAGGGGGGCTACGGTAAAATCGTGCGCGTGGAACTGCTGCACAAATTGCATGACGAACTGAAGTACGACGGTCTGGACAGCCTTCAGGAAGGCATTGCCAAAGACTGCCGCGACGCACGGACGTTTTTTGCATCGATGCACAGCGCCACCGGCCGCCAGACCACGCGCGACCGAATTTAGACGATCTCGCCCCCCGGTCGCAGCCCTTCGACAGGCTCAGGGCATGCGGCTTTCTATCTCCCCTTTTCCCCTTACACAACCGTTCGGGCTGAGCCTGTCGAAGCCTTTCCCCGGCCCATCTTTCCACGCCGCCTATGTCTGACACCCAAACCACAAAAACCGACTACCGCAGCACCCTGAACCTGCCCGACACGCCCTTCCCGATGCGCGGCGATTTGCCGAAACGCGAAGCCGGCTGGGTCAAGGAATGGAACGAAAAAGGTATTTATAAAAAGCTGCGCGATGCGCGCCATGGCGCTGCCAAATTCGTGCTGCACGACGGCCCGCCGTATGCCAACGGCCAGATCCACATCGGCCACGCCGTCAATAAGATTCTGAAAGACATGATCGTCAAGGCACGCCAGCTCAAGGGTCTGGACGCGATTTACGTGCCGGGCTGGGACTGCCACGGGCTGCCGATTGAAAACGCCATTGAGAAGCTGCACGGACGCAACCTTTCCCGGGATGAAGTACAGGCGAAAAGCCGCGCTTTCGCCACCGAACAGATCGCCGCGCAACTCGAAGACTTCAAACGCCT
>JANPFZ010000420.1:0-5106 GCA_031423655.1 Polaromonas sp. | reverse complement strand
CACGGCGGCATTTTTATTGCCCTGTCAGGGCTGCCGGCTCGATGCACTGTCGTCGACCCGGCCGAGCCAGCGCAGCAGTTGCGCAGCAATGGCCTGGCTTTTGAGCAGCGCCATATGGTTCGTGCCGTAGGCAACAAACTGATTTTCAGGTGGAAATTCCAGCGACAGGGCGGCGTTGGCGTGCCGGCCCAAGGCGCTGGCCACCGGCACCAGGCCATCGCCCATCAAGCCATCGCGCCCAGGCGGCTCCTTCGAAGTTTTTAGGGCTTCTGAAGCGGTTGCTGCCACGGCAAAACACGCCACGCCTTCCGGCAGCGGCAAGGCTTGCCGGGCCGCCAGACTGTCGCTGCCCGCAAACGCGAAGCGGTCCTGACCTTGCCAATGCGCCGCCAGCACATAGCCGTGGCGCAGGTCGGTGATGCCGCTGCTGCGCATCTGCCCGATACGGGCGAACGGCCGGGTGACAGCGTTGCTGCCGAGCACCGAGTCAAGCCAGCTCCCGAGCCGCTCCAGCGGCGCGCCGTGGTGGGGCGTTCCCAAAAACACCATGTGTTTGAGATGGGCACGCCAGCCCAGGCCCGCCGTGCGCGCGTGCTCACAGGCGCTGCGCGCCACCAGCCCGCCCATGCTGTGAACCAGCAAGCTCAAATCGTCAATCGGCCGGGGCCAGGCGCGCACCAGGTCTTCAAGCATTGCTGCCAGTTGCTCGCCGTTGATGCTGGTGTGAAGGCCGGTGTTGTAGTGCAGGTAGACCGGCGTGTAGCCAAGCGCCCGGGCCAGGGCTTCACCATGCCCGACGTAACCACAGGGCGCGCCCGCAAGCCACTGCAAATCGTTCATGCACAGGCCGTGTACCAGCAGCAGGATTTTTCCGGTGACGTCGGGCAGGGATTGCGCCAGCGCCGATTTATCCAGCACCAGCGTTTGCCCCTGATGGCGCAGGCTCATGCTGATCGTCAGCGGGTTGGCTGTTTCCAGCAATTGGTCGCCCAGCACGCCATTCAGCGCTGACAGCATGGCTTCGCGCTGCGGCGACGAGGCCCGGCGCGCCAGCATCGGCGCTGCACCGGCCAGCGCGGCATTGACGGCGCCGCCCGCCAGCCGCGCCACGCCACGCACGCTGCCATAAACCAGCCCGGTAATTCCCCTGGCCCGAACGCCGGTGGCGCCCGCTGCCCGGTCAACAAATGCCTGCCCCAGCGCCCCGAACGGTATGGCAACCGCTTTGTAGACATTGCCGTGGACGGCCTCGGCCAGATCGGCGACGCTTAGGGTTCCACGGGTCGCTAGTTGAGCCAGGCCCTGAATGTCAGATACATGCAGCCAGGTCGGCAGACGGGCTGATCGGGTGGGTGCCTTCGCAGGTGGGGCGGGTGTGCTCACTGCAGCATTGTCAAGCAGGTGGCAAATTCGGGGAAATTGGGGCTTGGGTCGCAGGACAGCCCGATGAGTGGCGACCAGGCCTTGCCCGCTTTAATGATAAAAATAGCTTCCAGCCCTTGTAACAGGTGCGCAAGAAGCTACTGTTTTTATAGCGAATAGATGTCAGTGCAGCAGCGGTCCAGAGCCCGCACCTGGATTCAGGCGCTGCGCCTTCTGCTCGGCGCAGTAGGCAAATAACTGCTCCAGCTCGCTGGATTTGTCAAAAACCGCGTTGGCGCCGAGTTCAGTCGCTCGCTTGCGAATTTCGGGGGTGGCGTAGTTGGTCAAAACCACTACTTTCTGGCGGAAACGACGGTTTCGGCAACCCGCCAGCACCCCCAGGCCACTGCCTTCCTTCAAAAACAGATCGACGATGGCCAGATCCCACTCGCTGTCATGCAGCGCTAGCCACTGACTGGCCTCGGTTTGGGTGGCGCCCACAGCAACCACCCTCACCTCGCAAATTTCCTGCAGGGTTTCGATAAGGTTTCTGGCGATGGCCTCGTTGTCTTCGGCGAGATAGCTGATGAGTGGCATAAGGATAGCTTAGGCCCGGCTCATGCCTGCGATGCCGTCTGTTCGCCAACAACAACGTAGGAAAGCGCTTAGGGACCAGCCACCGGTACAAGCAATTCCACTCGCTAAAAAAATTCAGCAAGACGCATTAAAACTGCTCGTGCGGCGCAAGATAACGCCATTGCCCGACCGGCAAATGGCCCAGGTTGACCTGACCAATCCGGACGCGTTTGAGCCCCGTGACGAGCAGCCCCACTTGCTCACACATGCGCCTGATCTGGCGTTTTTTGCCCTCGCGCAGCACAAAGCGCAGCTGCTCGGGGTTTTGCCAGCTCACCTGCGCCGGGCGCAGCGGCTGGCCGTCCAGGCTCAGGCCGTGGCACAGCAGCTTGAGCTTCTCTAGCGGAAAAGCGGCTTGGACATCGACGGATTGCGCGCCCCTGGTGCTCTGATCGCTCTGATCGCTCTGATACGTCACCCGGACCAGATATTCTTTTTCAATTTCCGAATCCTCACCAATCAGCTGTCGGGCAATACGCCCATCCTGAGTAAGCACCAACAACCCAATCGAGTCGATATCCAGCCGGCCGGCTGGCGCCAGACCGCGCAATTGCTCGTGGCCCCAGCGCATGCGGCTGTTGCATCCGCGCCAGCGGTTTTGCGGCTGCACCAGCACCACGGCCGGTTCATGCCCGTCTTCGGCCTGCCCGCTGACATAGCCGACCGGTTTGTTGATCAAAATCGTTACCTGCTGGCGCTGCTGCTGCTCGGCCTGGCGGTCAATGTCGATGCGCGCATTCAGCGCCACCGGCTGGCCGATGGCCGCCGGCTGGCCGTTGACGCGGACCCAACCGCGCGCAATCCAGTCGTCGGCCTCGCGGCGCGAACAGATGCCAAGTTCGGCCATGCGTTTGTTCAGGCGCATGGTGGCGGCGGTGTCGCCAGCGGTGGGTTTGGTGATGCGCACCGCCGGACACGTGGGAAGCAGCGGTTTTCTGGGGTCGGTCGGGTGGGGCATCTGGCGTGTATCTGACTTCGTCATTGCTATGTAATTAATAGCTGTCAGCGCAGATAACACATCGGCTAGAGGCAATTTTCGTCATATTTTTCCCGCGCAACTGGCTGGCAGCATGCTCGGGATTGTCGCCCAGCCTTCATGCTGCCAAGACAGCAGGGTGACTTGGCGACGGGCACCTCCATACCGACTGCGGCCGTGGCGACTCACAGCCCGCATCTTCAGCGCTGCAGACGCCTTTGAGACCGTCCTCTATGCTATTTATTTAATAGCTTTTGCGCACGTATTACTTGGGCTATAGCGTCTTTTTACCTGCAAACACGCTATACCGGAGCGCCGCAAGATCAAGCACGCGCAGGCCGCCATATTCGATGCGGATGGTGCCGCGTTCCTGCAAGGCGGCCAGCGCTTCATTGACGCGCTGGCGCGACAGGCCGACCAGGTAGGCCATTTCCTGCTGCGTGATGCGAAGCACTTCGCCGACGCCGGGATACAGCACCGGGTTAAACAGCGATGCCAGCGAGCGGGCCACGCGCAGGTCGGGGTTGTTCATGCGGTCAATTTCTCGCGCTGCGATGAACTGGCCCAGGCGCTCGTTGAGCTGCCTCATCACAAAGCGGTTAAATCCAATCGAGTGGTCAAGCAGCCAATGGAAGGTGTCGATGGGCAAGCCGGCCACCACGCTTTTACGCAGCGCCTGCATGTTGTAGCGGTAGGGTTCACGCTTTAACGCGGTGCCCTCACCAAACCAGCCGCCCGGTGGCACGCCCAGAAAAGTCATGCTCACGCCGTCAACGTTGTCGCTGCTCATTTTCAGCAGCCCGTCAATCACGCCAAACCAGTAGGTGACGGGCTTGCCGACGCGGCATACATATTCACCGGCAAGCGCTTCGCTGACGCGCAATTCTTCAGCCGCGCGTTCGTATTCGGCCGGGGAAAGCAGTTTCAACCACGAAATACTGGCCAGCTCGGATGCACTGGCACCGCGCTTGCGATACTGGAGATGGATGCGCGTTTGCATGCGTCGCGCCAGAAAACTAGGGGAAAGTCCGGGGTAGAGTCATCCCTGAATTGTCGTCCAAATGACAATAAAGCGTCAAATGACGGCCTACTATCGCGGTTTATCGGTGCATCCGGCACGTCGCAAAAAGCTCGCAACGGAGCCGGACAGCGCAGAACCCCAGCCGCGAGACAAGGACCCATGCAGACCACGTTCCCCCATTTGCTCCTCAAGCACGCCGCCGAGCGCCCTGATGCGCCCGCCATGCGGGAGAAGGAATACGGCATCTGGCAGGCGCACAGCTGGGCCGCCATGGCGACGCTGGCCGAGCATATTGCCTGTGGGCTGAGCCAGGCCGGCCTCATGCGCGGTGAACACATGGTGATCATTGGCGCCAATCGCCCGCGCCTGTACGCCACGATGCTGGCAGCCCAGTCGCTGGGTGCGATCCCTGTCGCGCTGTACCAGGATGCCGTAGGCGCCGAATGCGTTTTTCCCATCGTCAACGCCGACGTGCGCTTTGCGATGGTCGAAGACCAGGAACAGGTCGACAAGCTGCTTGAAATTCGCGACCGCTGCCCGCTGCTGACCAACATTGTTTTTGATGAGGCACGTGGTCTGCGCAACTATGCCGAACCTGGCCTGGTGTCGCTCGACCAGCTGATCGATGCCGGCCGCGTGTTTTCACAAAACCAGCCGGGCTGGTTCAAGGCGGAAGTTGACAAGGTCAGGCCGAACGACGTGGCCGCGATGTTTTTCACCTCGGGCACCACCGGCAACCCGAAGGGCGTCGTTCACACGCACAACACCTTGCTGGACCGCGCCCAGGCCGGCGCCGCATTCGACAAGCTGACGTCCAGCGAAGAAGTGCTGGCCTACATGCCGATGGCCTGGATCGGCCAGAACATCTTCAGCTATGCCCAGTGGCTGGCCTGCGGCTACGTGGTGAACTGCCCCGAAAGCGCCAGCACTGTCACGATTGACCTGAAAGAAATCGGGCCGACCTACTACTTCGCGCCGCCGCGCGTTTTTGAAGGCTTGCTGACCAGTGTGATGATTCGCATGGAAGACGCCAGCCGCATCAAGCGCGGTATCTTCAATTTCTTCATGGGCGTTGCCAAACGCGCCGGCCCTGACCGGATGGACGGCAAGC
>JANPFZ010000419.1:0-1627 GCA_031423655.1 Polaromonas sp. | reverse complement strand
TTTACGCTGGACCACCGGCTGGTGATCCGAAGGGCCGGCGGTTTGGGCTTGGCTGACCAGAAGAAGTTGCGCGCTGCGTGGGAAAACCTGTTGAACCTTTGAAGCCGGTCAGGGCATTGCGGCCCGCTGCCAGACCCCAGTTTTCCGCTAGTGCGCCTTTTCCCAGTTCTCGCCCACGCCAATCTCGGCCAGCAGCGGCACCATCAGATCGGCCACACTGGCCATGATGCGCGGTATCTCGGTTTTCACCCAATCGACCTCGGCTTCGGGTACTTCGAACACCAGTTCGTCGTGTACCTGCATGATCATTTTGGTACCGCGTTTTTCATCGTCAAGCACCTGCTGAACCTTGTTCATGCTGAGCTTGATCAGGTCGGCTGCCGTGCCCTGCATGGGCGCGTTGATGGCAGCGCGCTCGGCTCCGCCACGGCGCGGGCCGTTCGGTGAATTGATTTCGGGCAGATAGAGGCGCCGGCCGAAGACGGTTTCAACATAGCCTTTGCTTTTAGCCGACAGTCGCGTTTCGTCCATGTAGTTTTTGACGCCGGGATAGCGCTGAAAGTACTTGTCAATATAGGCTGCCGCCGCCTTGGTCTCAATGCCCAGATTGCGTGCCAGGCCAAAGCTGCTCATGCCGTAAATCAAACCAAAATTGATGACCTTGGCATAGCGCCGCTGCTCGCTGCTGACCTGGTTCACGGCCACGCCGAACACCTCGGCGGCCGTGGCGCGGTGTACATCGATGCCTTCCAGAAAGGCGCGCAGCAAGGCTTCGTCTTCGCTGATGTGGGCCATGATGCGCAGCTCGATTTGTGAGTAGTCGGCGCTCGCAATGAAGCTGCCGACGGGTGCGACAAATGCCTCGCGCACGCGCCGGCCTTCGGCGGTTTTGACCGGAATGTTCTGCAGATTCGGGTCATTGCTCGACAGGCGCCCGGTGACGGCAACAGCCTGCGCGTAATGCGTGTGTACGCGACCGGTACGCGGGTGCGCGAGCTGGGCCAGCTTGTCGGTATACGTGCCCTTGAGTTTGGACAGGCCCCGGTGCTCCAGAATTTTGGCGGGCAGCGGGTAGTCTTCGGCCAGTTTTTCCAGCACCTCCTCGTCGGTGGAAGGCGCACCACTCGGCGTTTTTTTGACCACCGGCAGCCCCAGCTTGGTGAAAAAGATGTCGCCAATCTGTTTTGGCGAGCCCAGATTGAACGGCTGGCCGGCCAGTTCGTGCGCTTCACCTTCCAGTTGCAAAATGCGCGCACCCAGCTCGCCGCTTTGCTTGGCCAGCATAGGCGCATCAATCAGCACGCCGTTGCGCTCGATGCGGTAGAGCGACTCGCTGCTCTTCATTTCCAGCTCGTAAATGAAACGCAGCTTCGCGTCTTTCTCCAGCAGCGGCCACAGCACGCGGTGTACGTCCAGCGTCTGGTCGGAGTCTTCGCACGAATATTCAGCGGCTTTGACGATATCGACCTGGTTGAACCTGATCTGGTGCGCGCCCTTGCCGCACAGGTCTTCGTAGTTGATGCCGCTGCGCCCGGTGTGCCGCTCGGCCAGACTGGCCAGGCCGTGCGGTTTATGGACTTCAAGCACATAGCTTTGCAGCATGGTGTCATGCGCGTAGCCCTGCACT
>JANPFZ010000418.1:0-1652 GCA_031423655.1 Polaromonas sp. | reverse complement strand
CGTCAGCCAGATTTCTGGGCTGATCGGCAAGGACGGCGCTGATCTGGTTCAGGGGCTGGTCGCCAGCGCCAGCGACACCGACCGGGGCCTGGTGGCCGGACTGATCAGCGTCGTCATTTTGCTGGTAGGCGCCACCACGGTGTTTGCAGAACTGCAGAGCGCACTGGACCGCATCTGGCACACGCCCCAAGCCGAGAAGCCGTCGGGGGTGGCGGCGATCTTCAAGGCGCGCGTGCTGTCAATGGGCCTGATCCTGGGGCTGGCCTTTCTGCTGATGGTGTCGCTTTCGGTCAGCGCGGGCCTGGCCGCGCTGGGGACCTGGTTCGGCGGGCTGCTGCCCGGCTGGGAAATATTGCTGTATCTGCTGAACACCGTTATTTCAGTTGCGATTGCGACCGTGCTGTTTGGGATGATTTTCAAACTGATGCCGACCGCCAGGGTGGCGTGGCGCGACGTTTGGGTAGGCGCGGCGGTGACGGCCGTGTTGTTCGAGATCGGCAAACTGGGCATCGGGCTGTACATCGGCAAAAGCGGCATGAATGAATCGTTTGCGGCGGCTGGCTCGCTGGTGGTGCTGCTGGTCTGGGTGTATTACGCTGCGCAGATTTTTCTGCTGGGCGCTGAATTCACGAAGGTGCATGCCGACCATCATGGCTCTCAGGCCGCTGGGGTCGCTGTCTCTGCAACGCAAGCCACCGCCGTGGCGGGCCAAGCTGTGGAAGCCACCGGCGCGCGCGGCAGCCCCGCCCTGCAGGCAGAAGCCCAGCAGGCGGCTCAGGCCCGCACCAGCGCGGCAAAGGCACTGCTGGCCAGGGAAGCGGTCACGCTGGTGGCGGTCAGCCTGGTGGGGCTGGTGGTGGCTCGTCAGCGCAAAAAGCTGGAAGTGGGCATCAAAGCCTCGCCGCGAGCGCGCCAGCGGCGGTAGTAAATCGCAGCAAACACGTCAGTAGCCGAACTTTCACCGACACGAAATCATCACGCGCCGCTGGCCAATATGGGCGCATGAGGGCGCATAGGGGCGCAGGATTGCGGCGGTCCGGCTGCGTTTGATCAGCTGCGGGCGCAGGCTGGCAAATTCATGGGCGAGCTGCCGATCTCATAAACTCGCAGCCATGAAAACCGCCGACATCACGCCCTTCTTTGCCACGTTGAGGGCCGCCAATCCGATGCCGGTGACCGAGCTTCAATACACCAGCGTGTTCGAGTTGCTGACGGCCGTGCTGCTGTCGGCGCAGGCCACCGACGTGAGCGTGAACAAAGCGACGCGCAAGCTGTTTCCGGTAGCCAGCACACCCCAAGCGATTCTTGATTTGGGGCTGGCTGGGCTGGAGGGCCATATCAAAACCATCGGCCTGTACCGCAGCAAGGCAAAGCACTTGATGGAAACTTGCCGCATGCTGGTAGAGCAATACGGCGGCAGCGTGCCGCGCACGCGCGAGGCGCTGGAAGCGCTGCCCGGCGTGGGGCGCAAGACGGCCAATGTGGTGCTGAACTCAGCCTTTGGTGAGGCAACGATGGCGGTCGATACGCACATTTTTCGCATCGGTAACCGCACCGGATTGGCGCCAGGTAAGACGCCGCTGGAAGTAGAGATGAAGCTGCTCAAACGCATACCGGCCGAGTATCTGGTTGACGCGCACCACTGGCTGATC
>JANPFZ010000417.1:0-3900 GCA_031423655.1 Polaromonas sp. | reverse complement strand
ATGATGGCGGCCATCGCGCCACCCGCTGACAGCCCGGCGATGTAGACCCGCGACGGGTCCGCGCCGTGGGTTTTGATCACCTTGCGAATCAGCGCGGCGATCATTTTCGGCTCGCCGCTATCCCGCGACTGATGCGCTGCGTCGAACCAGTTCCAGCAGCGCATGCTGTTGGCGTTCGACGATTGCTCGGGGTACAGCACCAGGTATTTTTCGGCTTCGGCCAGCGCGTTCATGCCGGTGCCCAGGGCAAAGTCAGCTGCGTACTGCTTGCAGCCGTGCAGCAGCACCACCAGCGGCAGCAGCGCAGGGCTGGCCGCATCGGTGGCGGCTGCCTCCGTGCCGTCAAAGCCCGGCACGTACAGCCGGTAGGCATAAGGCGTTTCGCCAGAGCGGAAGCTGAGTTCAGCGAAGCTGGCCGCGCGGGGCTTTGGGGCAAGGGCAGGTTGAGGCGCAAGTCGTGCGGCGGGTGCCGCTGGCGTATCTACCGCAGGCGTATCAGATGGGGTCGGCGCGTCCGTGTTTTCTTTCATCACCGGCGCGGGCTGGGGCGTGAATGGTGCTGTATCCGGTGCATCCATGGGCGCGCGGAGAGCCGGCTCATTGGCTGGTGGCTGCTTCAGCGTTTCCCGAAAAGGCACGTCGGATACGGACTGCTCGCCGCCTGGCGCGCCCGCTGCGCTGCGTGACGCGCTGGCAGGGCGCGGTGGTGCCTCGGCCACAGGCGCTTTTTGCGCACCGACCAGACCCAGCGCACGCTGAATCACCCGGGTCGCCTCCATCAGGCGTCCGCCTTTGGTGAGTTGGGTTGCTTTGAAAATTTCGCTGATTGACATGGACACTGAAGGCCCCCTTCTAAACAGATAAAGCAGATGGCAAGCAAAAATTGCTGCACTGCAACAAAGAATACCTGTTTTGGGGCTGACGGATGTAGGAAAAACCCGCCTCAGGCCATGGGATTCACTTGCAAGATCAAGCGCTGGTAAGGGTCTGAAATGTTGGAAAAGACGCTGTTGCAGCCGGAAAAGGCGCTTCACCGCCGCTTTGTAGAACAAATGAGCTATTAGCCCAGGCAGATTGTGCGTAAGCAGCTATCAAAAAAATAGCAAATAAGCCACTTTTATTTCGGCAACTTTACAAAGCCGGCGCTCTACCAATTCGCAATGCGGGCGGACCGGTTCAGCCGGTGACCATTTCATGAGGTGATACGCCGGTGCGCAGGCAAAACTGCAGCAAAAGTTCGCTCGCCTGCTCCAAAAACGACAGCTCGGCGTCGCTCAGCGAGTGCGCGCTGGTGTCGTAGTGGCACAGCGTGCCGTACAGCGCGCCCGGCCCGACCGAAAGCGGCAAGCCGACGTAGCTCATCAACAACCCCGGGTTGGGGTACTCGGCCAGTCGCGGGTCGGCGTCCACATCAGTAACCACCAGCGGAGGTTGTCTGATCGCGAGTTCGCAGAAGCTGTCTTTTAAGGGAACCTCGGCAAATTCCAGGCCCGGGCCACCTTCTTTGTCGATGAACCCCAGGCGACGCAAGTACGCGTCGCTGAGTCGATAAACGGCGGTGTAGCGGTGTGGCACCCGCCCGTTCAGAAACAACAAGGCCGCATCGAGACCGTGTCTGTCAAGTACTTGCTGAAGCTCTGCCAAGGCAATCGCATTAGTCATCATGAATCTTCTTTCTCCAGCACGTCTGGTTTGGATAAGGCCCGGAATCAGCAAACCTGGCAGCGTCTTTGGGTCGAGGAATCGTAGACCAGAGACACCTTGCGTTCTGTGCGCGAGCGCACATAAAGAATGTTCTTGTTTCACCTAATTTACGCAAGCCAGCAGAGATAAAAGCAACTTTCCACCGCATGCAGTGTGTCTGCACATCGGCAAGATATTAAAGGCTTCGTGTCCACTTTGAAGTTTCCAAACAAGGCATAAGCTTGTCCGCCACGGCTCGCGCCGTGTGTAAGACAGCAGCTGTTTTGGATGGACACGCGACCGACAACATGCCCTGTCTTTTGACATGGTTCTGCCAGATAAAGCAGCTGCCAGCGCGGCCATTAAACGCCGCGCTGGAATTGGCTCTGTTACACCGCAGGCGGGTCTGTCTCCCGCTCGGGGTGGCGGTGCCGCGCGATCGCCTCGATAAAGGTGGTAGCTACCTTTTCAGCATGGTCCGCCGACGAAACAATCAAGCCCGGGTCGTCGTTTCCGTTGCCCAGCTTTTCGGGCACGCCCGCCCTGGCCAACAGTTTTTTGGACGCGCCCAGAACCAGAATGGTTTTGCCATGCCGGTACTGGTCACGAATGAAGTCCAACGTGTGGGCGTCTTTGGCCAGTGCGGCCACGCCGGCCTCGCCGTCGGGCAAGACCATCGCGTCGAACAGAAAGCCGGGCTCGTTTTCAAACGACGCGTCGGCCTCCAGCGCGCTGTGGTCTTCGCCTTCTACAGTGCCGACATGCGTTGCAACCAGTCGCGGCACCGCGCCTGCTGCCGCCAGCGCCGCATGCAGCTGCAGGACAGACGCCGCCGCCACACCAGGCGCAATCAATAGCGCCACCTTGCGGCCACGAATCGATCCGTCGCCTGGCCGCGCCATCAGCGACAGTGCGGGCGACGTGGTTACCTCCGGTTTGGCGGGATTGGCCAGCGCGCGCGGCATGGCGTCAGGCAACGATTTCATGCCCAGCCCATCGGCCACTTTGCGCGCTAAGGTTTCAGACGCATTGCGCAGCATGGACACCGTGCGCTCGCGGATGGCGGGCACCGTCAATTTGCTGAGTTCAAACCGGAATGCCGCAGCGATATGCGCCTGTTCAGTCGGCGTCTGGCTGTTGTAAAACAGCGCGGCCTGGGTGTAGTGGTCAGCAAACTTTTCCGGCTTGCCGCGCACCTTGGCCTGCTCGTCCGTGGCATCTTGCCGCGCGGCCACCGAGACAAAGCCCTGTACCGCGCCGGCCTGAAACGGGCAGCCACCAGCCAGCGAATTTGGCTCGTACGACACACGCCCGCGCGGTATGGCCTGCCGGTGCATGCCGTCGCGCTGGTTGTTGTGCACCGGCGCAATCGGCGCGTTGATCGGAAGCTCGTGAAAGTTCGGTCCGCCCAGCCGGGAAATTTGCGTATCAACGTAGGAGTGAATACGGCCGGCCAGCAGCGGGTCGTTGGAAAAATCAATGCCAGGCACGACGTGCGCGGTGCAAAAAGCCACCTGCTCGGTTTCGGCAAAAAAGTTGTCGGGGTTGCGGTTCAGCACCAGCCGGCCGAGTATTTGCACCGGCACCAGTTCTTCAGGAATCAGTTTGGTCGCGTCGAGAATGTCGAAGCTGAACTGCTCGGCTTGTTCTTCGGTAAAAACCTGCACGCCAAACTCCCATTCGGGGAAGGCGCCAGACTCGATGCGCTCCCACAAATCACGGCGGTGAAAGTCGGGGTCAGCACCCGAAATTTTCACCGCTTCGTCCCACACCAGCGAATGCGTGCCGGCCTTCGGGCTCCAGTGAAATTTGCAAAACACCGAATCGCCAGCGTCGTTAACAAGGCGAAAGCTGTGGACGCCGAAGCCCTGCATCGTGGCGAAGCTGCGCGGAATGGCCCGGTCCGACATGGCCCACATCAGCATGTGGGTCGATTCAGGCATCAAGGATGCGAAATCCCAGAACGTGTCGTGCGCGCTGCCGGCCTGCGGCATGCCATTGTGCGGCTCCGGCTTGACCGCATGCACCAGGTCCGGAAACTTCATCGCGTCCTGGATAAAAAACACCGGCATGTTGTTGCCGACCAGGTCCCAGTTGCCTTCGTCGGTGTAGAACTTGATGGCGAAGCCACGCACATCGCGCGCCGTGTCTTTGGAGCCGCGCTCGCCAGCCACGGTCGAGAACCTGACGAACACCGGTGTGATTTTGCCGGCTTCC
>JANPFZ010000416.1:0-4135 GCA_031423655.1 Polaromonas sp. | reverse complement strand
CCCGATGCGCCCGCGCCGCCCGCGCCGCCCGCTTCGATTTTCCAGGCCCGCAGAGCCCCAGGCGGGCCCTGCTTCGACGCACCGGCTGACTTGCCGCTGCTGCAAGCGGCAGAGCGCGCAGGCCTGGCCGTCGTCAGTTCGTGCCGCAACGGCACCTGCCGCGCCTGCATCTGCCAGCTGGCAAGCGGGCGTGTGGTGTACCGCATCGCCTGGCCGGGCCTGAGCCTGGACGAAAAGCAGGCGGGCTGCATCCTGCCCTGCGTGGCGTATCCGGTATCAGACGTAGTTTTTGCGTGAATCCAAGAAAAAACACCTGTCAGCCCATGTAATACTTGGGTAGTAAGCTATTATTTATATAGCAGATGGCTTGCGAGGACGGCCCTGCTGTTGATCTTCGGCACTGCAGCCACGGACGATTTAAGGGCAGGCAGAGGGATGTCAAACAAATGTGCAACGATGGCGCGATGAACTTTGCACGCACCCCGCCCGACCTGTCGAGTTTTTCGCCCGCGCTTGATGCCGCCGCCACCTTTGAGGAGCATGAGGAGCTGAAATCCATCCTGCTGGCGGGCAACGCGCACTTCGAGATTCAGGTCGTCACGGAAATTTCTGCGCGCAGCCAGTGCTTTCCAGTCTTCACCGCCAGCATAGGCACGCGCGACCCGCTGGCGCCAGCGGTGGGTTTTTTTGGCGGCATTCATGGGCTGGAGCGCATTGGCACCCAGGTGATATTGCATTACCTGCGGGCGCTGCTGTTCCGTCTGGAATGGGACGAACTGCTGAACCAGCAACTACAAAAGGTGCGGCTGGTGTTTATGCCCATCGTCAACCCGGGCGGCATGTTTGCCTTCACGCGCGCCAACCCGAGCGGCGTTGACCTGATGCGCAACGCACCGCAACAAGCCGAAAGCCGCGTGCCCTTTCTGGCCGGCGGGCAGACCATCAGCGCGATGTTGCCGTGGTACTGCGGCCGGCCCGGCGCCCCGATGGAGCCCGAGAGTACCGCGCTGCTGCAGGTGGTGCGCGACCAATTGGCCTGCCGGCCCGTCAGCCTGGCGCTTGATTGCCACTCAGGTTACGGTTTTGCAGATAGCATCTGGTTTCCGTATGCCAAAACGCGGCGCCTGATGCCGCATCTGCCTGAAATGTTTACCTTGATGACCATGCTCGAACAATCCATGCCGCACCATGCCTACAGCGTTGAGCCGCAAAGCAACCAGTACCTGCTGCATGGCGACCTGTGGGATCACGCCTATGACCAAGCGCCCGCAGGCCATGTTTTTTTGCCGATGACGCTGGAAATGGGCTCGTGGCTGTGGATACGAAAAAATCCGCTCCAGCTGTTTTCACGCCACGGCATCTTCAATCCGATCAAGAAACACCGCGTCAAACGCGTGCTGCGGCGCCATGCCGACCTGCTGGACTTTTTGACGCGCGCCGCCTTTGCCGCGCCGCGCTGGCTGCCCACGGTTGATCGCCGCGCGCAATTGGCGCAACTGGCCACGGCGCGGTGGCGCCCGGGTCAGGCGGCATGAGCGGCGAGATTGCACCGGTCTGGGTGCTACTGCGCGGGCTGACGCGTGAAGCCCGCCACTGGGGCGACATGACGCTTTTGCTCGCGCAGCAGCTCGAATCGATTGATGCGACTAAGCGGCATACGGTGACGACACTGGACCTGCCGGGCAACGGCGTTGCAGCATCGCAGACTTCGCCTTGCTCGGTGCGCGCGATGGTCGAGGCGGCTCGACAACAACTGTCAGCCACGGGCGTCAAGCCGCCTTACGCGCTGATGGCGATGTCACTGGGCGGCATGGTGGCTGCCGACTGGGCGCAGCATTACCCCGAAGAAGTGGCGCGGCTGGTTTTAATCAACACCAGCATGCGCCCGTACAGCCGCTTCACGGAACGGCTGCGGCCCGCCAGTTGGGCCCGCGTCGCCCTACTGGCTCTGCGCTGGCGCAGCGCGCAGCCCGCAGAGCAAACCATTCATCAATTGACATGCAACCGGGAAGCCAGCCGCGCGGACGACCTGGCGACATGGCTTGAGATTCGCAAAAGTGCGCCCGTGGCCGCTGCCAACGCGCTGCGCCAGCTGATCGCCGCCGTGCGTTTTCGGAGTAAGCCCACGCCGCCGCGCTGCCCGGTGCTGGTGCTGTCGTCCACGCTGGACCGGCTGGTCGATGCGCGCTGCTCGGCTGCGCTGGCCACCGCCTGGCTGGCACCGCATTACCGCCACCCCTGGGCCGGGCACGATCTGCCGCATGACGACGCACCCTGGGTGGCGCAGCGGATTGCCGGGTGGGCGCAACAAAAGCCTGCCTCGCCTACACTGCCGTGAAAATAGTCGCTATTATTTCTATAGCTGCATACGCACGTTTTACAGGGGCCAGACGGATTTTTAATCTTATTAAACACTTGTGTGAGCGCGCGAAATTCCGTCATTTCCACGAAGCCGGGAATCCAGTTCACAACTGCGGCGGCAAGAGCAGCAGCTCGATCCCTGCTTTCACAGGAATATCAAACGCCGCAGGGCTGCTGCTGGTCGGCAGTCTATGGGTATCAGTCGGCACTGCACTGGCTGCGCCGTTTGAAGACAACATGGCCCAGCGCACGCTGGCCTGCACCGCCTGCCACGGCCCGCAAGGCCGCGCCGCACCCGACGGCTACTACCCACGGCTGGCCGGCAAACCGGCCGGTTATCTGTACCACCAGTTGCTCAATTTCCGCGACGGGCGCCGCCAGTACGGCCTGATGACGCAGCTGCTGGAACCCCTCAGCGATGCCTATCTGCTGGAAATGGCACAGTATTTTTCCAATCTGGACCTGCCCTACCCCGCACCGCTGCCGACGGCGGCCTCACCCGAATTGCTGCGCCTTGGCGAGCGCCTGGTGATGCAGGGCGACAGCAATAAAAAGGTGCCCGCCTGCATTCAATGTCACGGCGCCGCGATGTCCGGCGTGGCGCCCGACGTGCCGGGCCTGCTGGGATTGCCGCGTGACTACCTCAACGCCCAGCTCGGCGCCTGGAAAAGCGGCCAGCGCCGCGCGCATGCGCCCGACTGCATGCGCGGCGTGGTCTCACGGCTGGACGACGGCGACATTAATGCCGCCGCCAGCTGGCTGGCCGCGCAACCGTTGCCCGTCAGCAGCAAACCGGCCAGCCAAGCGCCCGCATTGGCAGCAGGTGCGGTCGCCATCGTGTGCGGCAGAGCAGCCACAGCCACAGCCGAAAAAAACCGGCAATGAAGCGCGCGCTGAAATGGTTGCTGGCCACCATGCTGCTGCTGGTGGCGGCCGCCGCACTGGTCTGGGCGCTGAATGTGCGGGGCGATGCCGACGTCAATGAAGTCAAAGAAATCGCATTGCGCCCCGCGAACAGCGAGCTGATCGCGCGCGGCGCCTACCTGGCCCGAGCCGGCAACTGCATGGCCTGCCACACCACGCGCGGCGGCGAGCCGTATGCCGGTGGCCGCGCCATCGAGACGCCCTTCGGCGCCGTCTACACGTCCAATCTGACACCCGACGAGCAGAGCGGCATCGGCAGCTGGTCGCCCGCGCACTTCTGGCGCGCCATGCACAACGGCCGCTCGAAAGACGGCCGCTTGCTGTACCCGGCGTTTCCGTACACCAGCTATACCCAGGTCACGCGCGAAGATTCCGACGCGCTCTTTGCCTATCTGCGCAGCCTGCCTGGGGTGTTCAATCCCAACCATGCGCACGCGCTGCAATTTCCGTTCAATTCGCAGGCGGCGCTTGCGCTCTGGCGGGCTCTTTATTTCAAACCGGGTGTGTACCAGCCCCAAGCCGGTCGCAATGCCGAATGGAATCGCGGCGCCTACCTGGTTCAGGGCCTGGGCCACTGCAGCGCCTGCCACGCCGCACGCAACGCGCTCGGCGCCACTAAGGCCGGGCCAGACCTGGCGGGCGGTCTGATTCCGGTGCAGAACTGGTATGCGCCTTCACTGACATCACCGCACGAGGCCGGCGTGGCCGACTGGGACCAGCAGGACATCGTCAGCCTGCTGAAAAACGGGGTATCCAAAAATGCGTCTGTCGCCGGCCCCATGGCTGGCGTCGTGCTGGGCAGCACGCAGTACCTGACGCCCGATGACCTCGCCGCCATGGCGCAGTACCT
>JANPFZ010000415.1:0-1901 GCA_031423655.1 Polaromonas sp. | reverse complement strand
ACCTCGCCGTCGCCCAGCTTCATGATGGTGCCTTTGCCGAACTGCTTTTCGATTTGCGCCAGCGCGGCGGCCAGGGCTTTGGCTTTTTCGCTGTTCAGGGCGGCGCTGGGGACTTGGGTGGGTTTGTTCGGCAGGTCCATGAAAATCTCCTTGAAAATCAATGATGTAAAACTTTTTACGGTGAATCAAAAACTGTTTTTAACGACAGTGCTGAGTGCATAGCCAGTACTTTATCTACGGGGTCTAAATAAGTAAACCCTATTTTTAGTCAGTTTACCTGATCAATTACGGTACGATGTTTTGATGGCAGATACGGTTGAAAAAACACACACAGCCGCCGCGCACGCAGCCGACGCCAGCTGGCGCCTGACGCACCTGGGCCGCCGTCTCGGGCATGCACTGCGGCGCTTCGATGAACGCGTGCTGCAGCTGATGGCCAGCGACGTGCAGGTGCCGCTGGCGCTGTCGAATCTGGCGGCACGAGATCAGGTCGGGGCGGCGCATATTCACATCACGCGGCACCTGTCAACGAACGGTTCGCGTCTGACGGACCTGGCAACCAGCGCCGGCATGAGCAAGCAGGCGATGGGCGATCTGGTCAATCAATGCGAGGCCTGGGGGCTGGTGACGCGTGAAGCCGACCCGTATGACAGGCGCGCACGCCGGGTCGTGTTTACCGCGTCGGGTTTGCTGTGGCTGGAGGCGTTTGAGCGCGCCGTGGCTTGGGCTGAAGGCGAGTTCAGGGACGCGGTGGGGAGTGACGTGGCGACCGTGGTGGCACTGGGGCTGGAGGCTTATGCTGGCACCGGGTAGAAGTCCATTCAACGCGGAGCGCGGGGAGCAAGAGGAGTGAGAAAAAAACAATCAGATTTGTCTTCTCCGCGTCCGCCGCGCTCTGCTCGCCTGCGTGCCTCGCGCCTCCGCGTTGAATTCTCCGGATAGGACCTCATCCGCATAAAGCCTAAAATTTCAGCAACACAACAAGCGCCGCGAAGCGTTCCCTGATTCGCGCCCACCGGAGACACCCCATGCGAATTTTGATTGCTGAAGACGATCAGGTGCTGGCCGACGGCCTGCTGCGCACGCTGCGCGCCTCGGGCGCGGCAGCAGACCACATAGCCAGTGGCACCGAAGCCGATGCTGCGCTGATGACGAACACCGAATTCGATCTGCTGATTCTCGACCTGGGCCTGCCGCGCATGCACGGGCTGGAGGTGCTCAAGCGGCTGCGCGCGAGGGGCTCGGCGTTGCCGGTGCTGATCCTGACGGCGGCCGACAGCGTGGAAGAACGCGTCAAGGGACTGGACTACGGCGCTGACGATTACATGGCCAAACCGTTTTCATTGCAGGAACTGGAGGCGCGGGTGCGCGCACTGGTCCGGCGCGGCATGGGCGGCGCCAGCAGCACCATCAAGCACGGCCCGCTGGTCTACGACCAGGCCGGCCGCGTGGCCACCTTCGACGGGCTGATGCTCGAACTCTCGGCGCGCGAATTGGGTTTGCTCGAAGTGCTGCTGCAACGCGTCGGCCGGCTGGTCAGCAAAGACCAGTTGGTCGAGCGCTTGTGCGAGTGGGGCGAAGAGGTGAGCAACAACGCCATCGAGGTGTATATCCACCGGCTGCGCAAGAAGATCGAAAAAGGGCCGGTGCGGATTGCGACAGTGCGGGGGCTGGGCTATTGCCTGGAAAAAATCCCCGGCTAGAGATGTTGCCCCCACGTTCGCTCGCTTCGCGTAGCTCTCTGCCCCCCCGAGGGGGCCGCTGCGCCTGCGGCCCGGCAAAGCCGGTTCCGCGGCCCCTGCTGGTGAAGAGGGAGCCCGGCGAACGTGTTACTTGGCCACGTAGTCCGGATGAAGCAATGGCTCATCCGGCTGTTCTTTGGCCACTTTCTTGTTCGCGCC
>JANPFZ010000414.1:0-5160 GCA_031423655.1 Polaromonas sp. | reverse complement strand
ATCTCGGCAAACTGGCCCCATTGCCCGCCGGCGCGGTGGTCGGCGTTGTCAAACACCAGCTCGACGCTGGCGCGGCTGGCCGCCTTGCGCGTCGTGGTGCCGCTGAAAATCACGTCCTGCATCGACTCGCCGCGCAGCTCCGATGCCTTGCTTTCACCCAGCACCCAGCGCACCGCATCCATGATGTTGGACTTGCCGCAACCGTTCGGGCCGACGACGCCGATCAGCTGACCGGGCAGCAAAAAATTGGTCGGCTCCGAAAAAGACTTGAAGCCGGATAACTTGATCGAATTGAGACGCACGGATGTCCCTGTTTTTTTGCCGAGGCTGACTTGTTGATTTGTATGGCGCTTTGCCTGCGTACGCGCTGCAAGGGCAGCGTTTAGCGACCCGCAATGTTACCCGAGGGGTCTGTCAATTCAGGGCTGGACGAACGACTGCGCGCCTGCAGCAGTGCAACATTTTGCGTCGAGCCCTTGTCGGCTGACTGCCACAGAGGGCCATCGGCACTTCCCGGGTCTTGATATCAATGAAATCAGCCGATAGCCCAGGTAATATGTGCGTAATATGCTATTATTTTCATAGTAATTACGCCAAAGTCACCAGCGCACCTCTGACTGCCCGTGACGCCCACACGGGATAATCGAGCTTATGAATCCCCTCCTTTCACGCCTGCAGCCCTACCCGTTTGAGCGGCTGCGCCAGCTGCACGCCAGCGTCACGCCCAATCCGGCCTGCAAGCCCATTAGCCTGGGCATTGGCGAGCCGCGCCACGCCACGCCACAATTGATCAAGGACGCGCTGGTCGCCAGCCTGGGCGGGCTGGCCAGCTATCCGGGCACGCTTGGGGAACCGAAACTACGGCAGGCCATCAGCGACTGGCTGCAGCGCCGCTACGGCGTGCAGGTCGATGCGGCGACGCAAATCCTGCCGGTCAATGGATCGCGGGAAGCGCTGTTTGCCTTGGCACAGACCGTGATTGATCCCGACAAACCCGGCGCCAAAGTGATTTGTCCGAATCCGTTCTACCAAATTTACGAAGGCGCCGCGCTGCTGGCCGGCGCTGATGTGTGGTTTGTACCCAGCGACCCACAGCGCAACTTTGCTGTCGATTATTCCGGCGTGCCCGACGCGGTGTGGGCCAAGACGCAGTTGCTGTTTGTCTGCACGCCGGGAAATCCGGCCGGCGCGGTGATGACGCAGGATGAATGGAAAATGCTGTTCGACCTGAGTGACCGCTACGGCTTCGTGATTGCGTCGGACGAGTGCTACAGCGAAATTTACTTTCGCGATGAACCCCCGCTGGGTGGCTTGCAGGCGGCAGCTTTGCTCGGGCGCAAAGATTTCAAAAACCTGATCGCGCTGACGAGTCTTTCCAAACGCAGCAATGTGCCGGGCCTGCGCAGCGGCTTTGTGGCGGGTGATGCGGCGTTAATGAAGCAATTTTTGCTGTATCGCACCTACCACGGCAGCGCCGTGAGCCCGGTGGTACAGGCGGCAAGCGTGGCGGCTTGGAACGACGAGGCTCATGTGATTGAAAACCGCGCGCTGTACCGCGAGAAGTTTGCCCAGGTCACACCGTTGCTGGCGGCCGTCATGGACGTCGCATTGCCCGACGCGGGCTTCTATCTGTGGGCAAAAGTTCCGGAATCGTTCAAGGGCTCGGACGAATCGTTTTCGCGCGACTTGCTGGCCTTTTACAATGTGGTGGTTTTGCCCGGCAGTTACCTGGCGCGCAATACGCAGGACGGGCAGGGCAGCAACCCGGGCCAGGGCCGAATCCGCATGGCGCTGGTGGCAGACACCGCCGAATGCGTCGAAGCGGCTCAGCGCATCGTTGCCTTTGTGCAGTCCCGCACCATTTGATCTTCTCCTGATCTTTCATCTTTAAAAAACTTCACATGACACAAGACAGCCAGCCCATCTCCCTACATAGCGCCCTTGAGTCCACCATCGACGCCGCCTGGGAAGACCGGGCCAATCTTTCGGCCAAGTCCGCACCGAAAGACGTGCTGGACGCGGTCGAGCAAACGATTGCGCAGCTCAACGGCGGCAAGATTCGCGTGGCGACCCGCACCGGTGTGGGCCAGTGGACCACGCACCAATGGATCAAAAAGGCCGTGCTGCTGAGCTTTCGCCTGAAAGACAACGAATTGATGCGCGCCGGCGAGCTTGGCTTTTTTGACAAGGTCAAAACCAAGTTTGCCCACCTGAGCGAAGCCGAGATGCGGGAAAGCGGCGTGCGCGTGGTGCCGCCTGCCGTGGCGCGCCGGGGCAGCTACATTGCCAAGGGCGCGATTTTGATGCCCAGCTACGTCAACATCGGCGCCTATGTTGATGAGGGCACGATGGTGGACACCTGGGCTGCCGTCGGCTCATGCGCGCAGATCGGCAAGAACGTGCATTTGTCAGGCGGCGTCGGCATTGGCGGCGTGCTGGAGCCGATGCAGGCCAACCCCACCATCATTGAAGACAACTGTTTTATCGGCGCCCGCTCCGAAGTGGTTGAAGGCGTGATTGTCGAAGAAAACTCGGTGCTGTCGATGGGCGTCTACATCGGCCAGAGCACGCCAATTTATGACCGCGAGATGGATACCGTGAGTTACGGCCGCGTGCCGGCAGGCTCGGTCGTCGTGTCGGGAAACCTGCCCAAAGCCGGAGGTAAATATTCTCTGTACTGCGCGGTCATCGTCAAAAAAGTGGATGCCAAAACACGCGCCACGACGAGCCTGAACGATCTGCTCAGGGACTGATTTTTTTTACCTGGCCGCGCGACACCATCAACAGACCGGAAAAGACGATCATGACCGAAGCACGCACCATGGGCACCATGCACCGGATACTTCAGTTGATGGTGGACAAGAAGGCTTCGGATGTTTATTTGTCGGCGCACTCGCCGGCGATGATCAAGATCAATGGCGAGGCAATACCGATCAACGCGCAGATTCTGCCGCCCAACGCGCCTATGAATCTGCTGGCCGAAGTACTGCCACCCGAGCGCATTGAGGAGCTGGAGGAAATCGGCGAACTGAACCTGGCGCTGCCAGTGGCCGGCATGGGCAATTTCCGGATCAGCGGCTTTCGGCAGCGCAACACGTATGCGGCGGTGATTCGCTACATTCCGACCGACATCCCGCGCCTGGACAGCCTGAATCTGCCGCCCATCCTGGCCGACCTGATCATGGAAAAGCGCGGCCTGCTGCTGATGGTCGGCTCGACCGGCGCCGGCAAAAGCACCACGCTGGCGTCGATGATCGACCACCGCAACGAAACCGCGCAGGGCCACATCCTGACCATCGAAGATCCGGTAGAGTTTTTATTTACCAACAAGAAGTCGGTGGTCAACCAGCGCGAAGTTGGCAGCGACACGCAATCGTTGCAGGTGGCACTGAAAAACGCGCTGCGCCAGGCACCCGACGTGATCCTGATCGGCGAGATCCGCGACCGCGAAACCATGTCGGCCGCCATCGCCTATGCGCAGTCGGGCCACCTGTGCCTGGCCACCATGCACGCCAACAACAGCTACCAGGCGCTAAACCGCATTTTGAGTTTTTACCCGGTCGAGGTGCGCAACACCATGCTGGGCGATTTGGGCGCGGCCATGAAGGCCATCGTCTCGCAGCGGCTGCTGCGCACGCAGGCCGGCAGCCGCGCGCCTGCGGTTGAGGTCATGCTCAACACCAAGCTGGTGTCAGAGCTGATTGAAAAGGGCGATTTTTCCGGCGTCAAGGAAGCGATGGAAAAATCGATGGCCGAGGGCTCACAAACCTTCGAACAGGACATCGCCAAAATGATTGTCGAAGGCACGGTGACCCGCAAAGAAGGCCTGCTGCATTCCGACTCACCGACCAACCTGATGTGGCGCCTGGAGAACGACTTCGCCATCAAGGCCAAGGCCGACGAAGACCCGTACGAGGACCCGGACGACCAGCCATCGTTCACCGAGATCACGCTCGATATCAAACAGAACTCGAAGTTTGGTACGACAGGTTTTGGTACCACCGGTTTCGGCACCACCGGCTACGGTCCGATCTGACGACACCGATACTGCACATGTCATCGACCCTGCGGCTTGCCGAAGAACTGATTTCCAAACCTTCGGTCACGCCGCTGGATGCGGGGTGTATTGAACTTTTGATCGCCCGACTGCAAGCCATCGGCTTTGTCTGCGAGCGCATCGACAGCGGCCCGCCAGAGTTCCGCGTCAGCAATCTGTGGGCAAAATTCAAAGGTTTTAGCCCACCAGCCCAGACAAAGCTTGTGCAATCAGCTATTAATTCAATAGCGACTGCCGATACACCACCGACGTTGGTTAAAACCCTGGTCTTTGCCGGCCACACCGATGTCGTGCCGACCGGGCCGCTCGAGCAATGGGACAGCCACCCGTTCACGCCCAGCCAGCGCGATGGCGTCCTTTACGGCCGGGGCGCGGCCGACATGAAGACTTCGATTGCCGCGATGGTCGTGGCCTGCGAGGAATTTCTCGCGCTGCATCCGCAGCCGGCGCTGTCGATTGCGTTTTTGCTCACCAGCGACGAGGAAGGCCCGGCCCGAGACGGCACGGTGGTGGTGTGCGACGCGTTGAAGGCGCGTGGCGAAGTGCTCGACTATTGCATCGTCGGCGAGCCGACCTCCGTCAGCCAACTGGGAGACATGATCAAGAACGGCCGGCGCGGCACCATGAGCGGCAAGCTCATTGTCAAAGGTGTGCAGGGCCATATTGCGTATCCGCATCTGGCCAAAAACCCGATCCATTTGTTCGCGCCAGCGCTGGCCGAACTGGTCGCAACCGAGTGGGACGCGGGCAATGAATTTTTTCCGGCGACCAGCTGGCAGGTGTCCAATATCCATGGCGGCACGGGTGCGTCGAACATTATTCCTGGCGATCTGGTCGTTGATTTCAACTTCCGGTTTTGTACTGAGTCAACGCCCGAATATTTGCAGCAGTGCGTGCGCGCCGTGCTCGACAAACACTTCCTCGATTACGACCTGAAATGGGTCATAGGCGGCCTGCCCTTTTTAACCACGCCGGGCGAGTTGATGAAAGCCGTCAGCGGCGCCATCCTGAGCGAGACCGGCGTACACACCGAACTCTCAACCACCGGTGGCACCAGCGACGGCCGCTTTATCGCCAAAATCTGTCCGCAGCTGATCGAGTTC
>JANPFZ010000413.1:0-12916 GCA_031423655.1 Polaromonas sp. | reverse complement strand
AGCCACCTGCGGGTGATGGACCACAGCCCGCGCTTTTGGGACACGGTGCGCTCGGTGGTGCCCGACTACGCGCGGCTGCGCGGACAGTTGAAAGATGAGTCCGTGCCGCGCTGGTAGCTGAAGTCTGAAGGGTTTGGTGTTAAAAAATGCCGATACTTGTCAAATGCCCATATCAGACGGGCTATGAAATTTAGCAAGCTACGTAAAATCGCGTGTAAATTTTTGAAAATCGCTAAAAACGAAAAGTGATAGGGGTGCGAGCTGTGCATGAAAAAGTGATCCTCGTGGTTGAAGACAATCCGGACCATCTGGAACTGACCATATCGACGCTGGAGGAGCAGGGCGTCAAGGCAAAAATCGTGGCCGAGCGCGACGGCGCGTTGGCGCTTCAGTATCTGTTCGGTCACGGCCCGCACGCCGGCCGTGACACGCGCGAGCAACCGGCCTTCATCCTGCTCGACATGAATCTGCCGAAGCTGTCGGGGCTGGACGTGCTGCGCTGCCTGCGCCGCAACCCGATCACCGCGCTGGTGCCCGTCATCATGCTGACTTCCTCGGGCGAACATTCCGACATGCTGGCCTGCTACAAAAGCGGCTGCAACGGCTTTGTTCGCAAGCCGGTCAATTTCGGCGAATTTACGCAAAAATTGAATTGCCTGCAGGCTTACTGGCTGGGCGTCAATGAGTCGGTCGTCGTTGGTTGACGGGCGCAGCAGGCTTGAGCCTGCGCCAACGCCCCGCCGCGAAATATCAGCCGAATGAAATTCAAAGCCACCCTGCGCTTGCGCCTGGTGCTGCTGATGCTGGCGGCCATCTTGCCGCTGTTTGCGCTGTCGCTGGTCACGTCAGTGCTTACCACCGAGGCGGCCATCAAGCGAGCCACCGGCAACCTGCAGGCGGCTGCAGCCCTGGTGGCCAGCAACCAGCAGCAAATGGCCGAAACCGCCAAACAAGTGCTGACGGCCGTTGCCAGTTCGCCCGATGTCATTGAAGGCAATGTGGCACGCTGCTCCAGCTATCTGGCCCATCTCAATCGGCTCTATACGATCTATGCCAACCTCGGCATCATCGGTGTCGACGGTTACACGCTCTGCCACGGGTTTGACAATAGCAAAACAACTTTCCTGGGCGACCGTTCCTACTTTCGCGACGCGGTGGCCAGTCGGGGGTTTGTATCGGGCGAGTACATTTTCGGCCGTTTGTCGGGCAAGCATATTTTTGGTTTTGCGCTGCCCACGCTGGACGCGAATGGCCGCGTGAATCAGGTGGCTTATGTGGTGCTTGATTTGGCGGCGATGTCCGCATCGATTGCAGATATCCGCCTGCCGCCCACCGGCCGGGTGGCCATCATGGATCGCCATGGAACGGTTCTGGCCGCCAAGCCGCCGGTGTCCGGTGGCATCGGCAGCAAGCTTCCCAGCCCCATAGCCATGGACGCGATGATGACCATGAGCGCGGGCGTACGCGAAGGGCTCGATGCTTCAGGTCGCGAACGAATTTTTGCCTTTCAGCCGTCCGGACGGGCGGCAGATTCACCGTTTTTTGTGGTCGTCAGCATGGAGCGTGCGGAGATCATTGCGTTGGCTCACCGTGAGCGCGATATCGAACTTTTGGCGCTGGCGGGTGTGGCCTTTCTCGGTGCTGCGTTCGCGTGGATTCTGGGTGGCCGGATGATTGTGCGGCCGACGGCTGAAATTCTGCAGGCCACCCAGCGCGTGGGTGAGGGGCAACTCAGCGCTCGCATTCCCCTGCAGCGCCTGGGCCCGACCAGCGAGTTCACCGACATTGCCGACGGCATCAACCGCATGGCCGACGCGCTGGCGCAACGCGAAGCCGAGCTCAAAAGCGAGCTGGTCAAAAGCCAGCGCGCCCAGCGCAAGCTGGTAGACGCGCAGCGCATGGGCCGCATTGGCCACAGTGAGCTGGATATGGCCACGCAAAGGATCACTTTGTCAGATGAGGTCAGCGGGCTGTTCGGGCTGGCGCCGGGTAGTTTCGATGGTCATTTCGATACCCTCTTGCGGATGGTGCATCCAGACGATCAGGCCCGCCTTCGGCGCACCCGCGAAGCTGCCATGCGGGAAGGAACGGACCTTGACATCGAATACCGCCTCATCACACCAGCTGGCGATGTACGCTGGATCCACCAGGTCGGCAGGCAGGAGCTTGATGAAGCCGGCGCGCCCGCCAGCCGGATCGGCGTGATGCAGGACATTACCAAGCGCAAGCAGGCCGAGCAGGCGATGCATGAAAGCGAGCAGCGCTACGCCGCGCTGTTTGAAGCAGCGCCCCTGCCGATGTGGGTATTCAATGACGACACTGATCAATATCCGTTCGTGGCGGTCAATAACGCGGCGATGAAAGAGTACGGTTACTCCCGCGAAGAATTTCTGCAGATGAACGCTTTTGATCTGCATCCGACAGTTGAACTTGCGCGCCTGCGCAAACAGCTGGCGGGCATGGCCACGCTGCGCAAGGCGTCGTGGAATCACCGCAGAAAAGACGGGCATGTTTTTCCGGTCGATGTGGTGTCCAAGTCGATTCGTTATGCGGGCAAGTCGGCGCGCTTTGTGACTGCGCTTGATTTGACGGCGCAGCGCGAAGCCGAGGCGACGGTGCAGGAGCACTTGTTCACGCTGCAGCGTGCAGCCGATGCCGCAACAGCCATTACCTGGCACCAGACACTGGACGGCATGATGCAGGAGGTTGCCGACCAGGCGCGCGGCGTCATCGGTGCGGAGCAGGCGTTCGTGAGCCTCTCGGATGGGGAAGACGTGCCCACATTCACCATCGCACTGTCGGTATCCGAAAGCCATGCCGCTGACTGGAATCTGCAAAAACTCTCTTGCTTCGCGTCACGGTTCAAACCTGTTCTTGCTGCCAACAGCGCGGTTCGTTTCACGGCATCGGACATCGGCTCGCTTCGGGCGCAGCAAATCAGTGAGGGAGCCGCTGATGGCGCCGACAAGCTGCCGCCGATGCTCGGATGCCTGGTGGTGCCGCTGCTCGGGCGCAAGGGCAAAAATATCGGTTTGCTGCAACTGTCGGACAAGTATGAGGGCGAATTCACGCAGCAGGACGAATATGTGGCCATGGAGCTGGCCCGCCTGGCGGCAGTCGGCATGGAAAATGTCCAGCTGATCGAGGAAGTCAACCAGCTCAACAGCCATCTCGAACAGAAAGTGGTGGATCGCACCGAAGCCTTGACTCGCCAGGAGGCTCTGTTCAGGGCGCTGGCCCAGCAGGCGCCGCAGGTGGTCTGGACGGCCAATCGTTACGGGCAGGTCACCTACCTGAATCGGGCCTGGTTTGACCTGGTGGGTGGGGCGCTTGAGAACTGGTCCGGCACGCAGTGGTATGCCGCCATGCATCCGGAAGACCTGCCGGATATGCAGGCCAACTGGAAGCAGGCCAGCAAAAGCCGCCAGTCGTTTGCCGGCGTACGGCGAGTGCTGGCCAGGGACGGCAGTCTGCACACGATGTCATACCGTGCCTCACCCGTCTTCGACGCGCAGGGCGCAGTCTCGTTCTGGGTCGGTATTGATGCCGACATCACCGAGATGAAGGCCATCGAAGCCGAGCTGCGCTTGTCCAACCAGGAGCTGGAGGCCTTTTCGTATTCGGTCTCGCACGATCTGCGCTCGCCGCTCAACACCATCGACGGCTTCAGCCGCCTGCTGGCCAAGCAGATCAACGCCGATGCGGGCGTGAAGGCCATGCATTACCTGTCGCGCATTCATGCCGGCGTGGACCAGATGAGCCAGCTGATCGAAGATATGTTGTCGCTGGCGCAGGTATCTCGCGTGCAGCTGCGTCACGAGTCGATTGACCTGTCGGCACTGGCCGCGAAAAGCGTGGAGGCACTGCGCGTGCGCGACCCGGAACGCGAAGTCAGCGTGCGAATCGACAGCGATCTGCAGGCCTTCGGCGACTCGCGGCTGGTCAGTGTCGTGATGGAAAATTTGCTCGGCAACGCTTGGAAGTTTTCTTCGCAGCGTGCGGATGCCTCGATTTCCGTCGGGCAAACCATCGACCCCGCAGGGCAGGTCTCATTTTTCGTGCGCGACAACGGCGCCGGCTTCGACATGGCCTATGCGGACAAACTGTTTCGCGCCTTTCAACGCCTGCACACTGCAGCCGAATTTCCAGGAACCGGCATTGGCCTGGCCACCGTCAACCGCATCATTGCGCGCCACGGCGGGCGCCTGTGGGCTGAGTCGTCGCCAGGTCAGGGCGCAAGCTTCTTTTTTTCGTTGCCGAAGTTTCCCGCGCCTGTTTGATGACCTGCGTTTAGCGCCGTCTGGCATGGCTTGCGCAGCCAGGTGCTGGAAGCGCCTAAAATCCGTGAAATGCGAAAAATGCCAAAATCTGAATCAGTTACAACCGAACGCCGTCATTAATGTCTACTGAACCCAAATCCTTCGAAGCCGCCATCGTTGCCGCCGATTTTTCCAGTGAAGATTACTGTGGCACCAGCTACGCGGCCAGGCTGATGGGGCTGTCAGTCGCCACCGTTCAGTCACTGGTGGAAAAGGGCGAAATCGACGCCTGGAAAACACTGGGTGGCCACCGCCGTATCGCGCTCAGCTCGATCAACGCCTATCTGGCCAGACACAGTCCGCAACTGAGCCGCGCCGACACCGACCCGAAAAGCCGGTTGCGCGTATTGATCGTCGAAGATGACGAAAACACCCGTGAGTTGTATCGCTGCCAGCTTGAAGAGTGGGACTTGCCGGTCGACTCCACCTTCATGCCATCAGCAATCGAGGCGCTGATGGATATCGCCAGCATGCGGCCCGATCTGCTGATCACTGATCTGTCAATGCCCGGTGTGGATGGCATCGAGATGCTTAAAGCCCTGAAACGAAACCAGAACCTGGCCGACATGCAGATCATTGTGATCAGTGGCTTGCCGGCTGAGGCCGTGGCCGCGCGCGGTGGCCTGCCTGCGCATGCGCGACTGATGCAAAAGCCGGTGAATTTCGACTTTCTGCAGGGTTATCTGACTGCGCTGGTGACCGCCAACCGCAAGTGGCGGCGGTAGCAAGGGTTTGGCGGTTCAATTTTTATGCTATTAATTAAATAGCTGCTTGTTTACGTATTTCCTGGGCTACCGGCCTAAATGATATTCAACTCCGTGAGTTGACAGAGGCTGGAAGCCGTCTGCGCACCCGCCGCGCCGCGCATCAGGCGCTAAATTCCCATTGACGACTGGCGCCCAGCACCGCGTTGGGATACGGCGCCTTGCCGCGTGAGCCGTTGTAGCGGCCCAGGCCCAGGAAGACGTCGCCCTTTTCCCGGTCAAGGTAGTGGCGAAGAATGACACAGCCGAAGCGCAGGTTGGTCTGCATGTGAAACAGCTTGCCGGGGTCGCCGTCGCCGATCACGCGGGTCCAGAACGGCATCACCTGCATGTAGCCGCGCGCGCCGACCACGCTGACGGCGAACTTGCGGAAATTGCTTTCGACCTGGATCAATCCCATCACGAGTGTCACATCGAGCCCGGCGCGTTTGCTTTCGTACCAGACGCTTTGCAGAAACTCCTTGCGAATCTGCCACTCGGGCTTTTTCTTTTGCAGGCGCTCGCTCATCGCGCCCAGCCAGCGCAGGTAAGCCATGCGGCTTTCGGTGTCGCGGAACTCGGGCACCGGCGGCGCCTGGTTGGCAACGGCTGAGCTGAGGGCGGTGCGTACCGAGTCGATCAGCGGCTCTTCAATCTGTGCGCCGGCGCTGGCTTGCTGTGGAAATAATAGCGACCCGAGCAATAAGGACGGAGGCAGAAGACACATTCTTCTTGAAATACCGGCCGTAGCAACCTGGCTGGCGGGCAACTTGTGCGTCATCCCCGCGCAGGTGGGAGTCCAGATGTCATGTTCCGGCACCGTGCTCATACCGACTGAGTTCCCATCCTGGCGCTGTTTCAAAGCCCCAATTTGCCTTTTAGAAATGCCAGCGCGCACTCGACGTCTACCTTGGTGGACTCTGCATCGCGGCGATGCTGGTATTCAAGTTGACCATCTTTGAGCCCACGATCGCCGATGGTGAAGCGGTGCGGCACGCCGATCAGTTCCCAGTCTGCGAACATCGCGCCGGGGCGCTCGTTGCGGTCGTCCAGCATCACGTCCACACCGGCGGCCATCAACTCGTCGTACAGCTTGTCGGCGGCGGCTTTTACATTGGGAAAACGGTCCGGGCTGATCGGGCACAGCACCACAGTGAACGGCGCAATCGCGTCGGGCCAGATGATGCCGCGCTCGTCATGGTTTTGCTCGATGGCGGCGGCGGGCAGGCGCGTGATGCCGATGCCGTAGCAACCCATTTCGAAAAACTGCGGCTTGCCGTTTTCACCCAGAAAGGTCGCGTTCATCGCCTGGCTGTATTTGGTGCCGAGGTAGAAGACATGTCCGACTTCGATGCCGCGTTCGATGGCCAGTAGACCCTTGCCGTCGGGCGACGGGTCGCCTGCCACTACGTTGCGCAGGTCGGCGACTAAATCGGGCTCGGGCAGATCGCGGCCCCAGTTGACGCCGGTGAGGTGGTAACCGGCTTCATTGGCACCGCAGACCCAATCAGCCATGACGGCGACTTCGCGGTCAGCAACAATCTTTACCGTCGCGCCGGTATTATCTTTTAGCTCCGAATGAGTTAACAGTTCAAAAAGCTTATTTGGTGCCGTTCGAGCTGCGAGCTGTGATGATGGTACCGGCCCGAGATAGCCCGGCCTCGTATCGAAATACGCTTTAATTTCCTCTTCGTTGGCAAAGCGGAAACCCGCCATACCAGGCACCTTGCCGACCTTGACTTCGTTCATGTCGTGGTCGCCGCGCAGCAGCAGCAGCCAGATTTGCGACTTGATGATTTCGCCCCTGTCGTTAGTCTCATCGGTGGCCAGCACCAGTGACTTCACCGTCGATTGCAAGGGGATGCCCAGCAGTTCGGCCACATCGGCGCAGGTGGCTTTGCCCGGCGTGGCTGTCCTGGTCATCGCCTGCGTGGCGGCCTGACGTTTGCCCTGCGGCGATAAGCTTGGATCAAGGGCCTCGGCTTTTTCCATGTTGGCGGCGTAGTCGCTGCCAGGGCAATAAACAATCGCGTCTTCACCGGTTGCGGCAATCACCTGAAACTCTTCGCTCAAGTCGCCGCCAATCGCACCGCTGTCGGCGGCTACGGCGCGGTAGGTGAGGCCGAAGCGGTCGAAAATACGCCGGTAGGCTTGCGCCATGATCTGGTAGCTGACTTTGGCGGCTGTAGGGTCGCGGTCAAAGCTGTAGGCGTCTTTCATCGTGAATTCGCGGCCGCGCATCAGGCCGAAACGCGGCCGCCGCTCGTCGCGGAATTTGGTCTGAATCTGGTAGAAGTTTTTAGGCAGCTGCTTGTAGCTTTTGATGTCCTGGCGCACCACGTCGGTGATGACTTCTTCGCTGGTCGGCTGCACGATGAAGTCGCGGCCGTGGCGGTCTTTGATGCGCAGCAACTCGGGGCCCATTTTTTCAAAGCGGCCAGTCTCTTGCCACAGCTCGGCGGGCTGGATGACGGGCATGGTCATCTCGATGGCGCCGGCACGCATCATTTCTTCGCGAACAATCGCCTCGACCTTGCGGATGATGCGCAGACCCATCGGCATGTAGGTGTACACGCCAGCGCCGAGTTTTTTGATCATGCCCGCGCGCATCATGAGCTGGTGGCTCGCGACCTCGGCGTCCGCAGGCGCTTCCTTGAGCGTGGAGATGAAGAAATGGGAGGCTTTCATGCAATATTTTTTGAATTTTGGAGGTACTGCAGCATTGCCCCAGCATTACTCCAGCATTAGCGCGATTGGCACTTGAGCCTGCGCTGTGCATAATGGAAGCAGTTTAAAAAATTGAGGTTTGATTATGCTCGACCGGGACGGCTTCAGGCCCAACGTCGGCATCATCTTGCTCAACCAGAGAAGTCAGGTATTTTGGGGCAAACGAATCCGTACCCACTCGTGGCAGTTTCCGCAGGGTGGCATTGATCGGGGCGAAAATCCCGAGCAGGCCATGTTTCGCGAACTGCACGAAGAAGTCGGTTTGCTCCCTCAGCATGTTCAGGTGCTGGCCCGCACGAGAGACTGGTTGCGTTATGAGGTGCCTGACCGGTTCATCCGCCGCGATGCACGCGGACATTACAAAGGCCAGAAACAAATCTGGTTTTTGCTCCATCTGGTCGGTCACGACTGGGATCTGAACCTGCGCGCCACCGATCATCCCGAGTTCGACGCCTGGCGCTGGAACGACTACTGGGTGCCGCTGGACGTAGTGGTGGAATTCAAGCGTGGCGTGTATGAGATGGCGCTGACTGAACTGTCGCGCTTCGTGCCGCGTTTTGATGCCAGGCCAGATCACCGCAATCGTTATCTGCGAGGCGGCGTGGGTGTACACCAGCGAGATGCGGTTGCCATGGAGATGAGCGCCGCCGCTGGCCTGGTCAATTCTGCGAGCCTGACGAAAAACCATCCACAGATTCATTTCCAGGCGATGCGGCCGGGCGCTGCTTTTGAGTTGCCGCCCGGAGCGAGCTTTGATCCGGACCCGAAAACAGACCTTTCCTCCGACCCCGTTTGATGGCGTTTTTCAACCGCAATTTGATGGCCGGATTTTTCAGTGGTACGTCGCGCTGCGGAGTCTGCCTTGCACTGTGCGCGGCCACTGCGCTTCACGCGCAAATCCTGCAAGGTGATGCGCAATGGGCCGAGTCTGAAGTACCTGATCCGCCTGCATTTAACGTCAGTAAATTGGTGACCTTCGATGTGCCGACCAGTCCCGGGCTGGTGTACGGTGTGGATCCGGCTGCGATCCAGATTTCGCGCAAGGACGGCGTGGTGCGTTATGTAATTGTCGCTACCAGCCCGAGCGGTGCGCGAAATGTGATGTACGAGGGCTTGCGCTGCGCCACCGGAGAATTCAAAACCTACGCTCGGTATTCGCCAGACGGCCAGTGGAAACCGGCAACGGGTTCCGAGTGGCGCACGGTGTTTGGCAACATGCCATCAAAGCATGCACTGCGGTTTGCGCGAGCCGGTGCATGCGACGGGGCTGCGGCGGCGACCACAGTTGATATCGTGGTGTCGCGGCTGAAAAATCCAAATTATCTGTCGTTGAACTGAAGCGATTGGGCTGCTAACAGGTCTGCTATTTAGCGGCTCAAGACCAGATTGGTCCGGTGAACCATTTCAGGCTCTCCGGTGTAACCCAGCAGCGTCTCAAACTGGGCTGAGGATTTCCGGCAGATCAGACGCGCTTCTGAGCAAGAGTAGTTGGCCAGGCCGCGCGCAATCTCCCGACCACTGGCGTCCTTGATGGCAATGACATCGCCGCGCGAAAAATCGCCCTCTACCGCCGTCATGCCAATCGGCAGCAGGCTTTTGCCTTCGTCCTGTACTTTGCTGACCGCGCCGGGGTCAACCGTCACCGAGCCGCGCAGTTGCAGGTGATCGGCCATCCACTGTTTGCGGGCCTGGTTTTTCTGGGTTTGCGCCACCAGCAGGGTACCGATCGCTTCTCCCTGCATCAGGCGTATCAACGCGTTCGGCTCGCGGCCCCACGCAATCACGGTAGATGCGCCCGAGCCCGCGGCGCGCTTGGCAGCGAGAATTTTGGTGATCATGCCGCCCCGGCCAATGCTGGAGCCGGCCCCGCCAGCCATCGCCTCTAATGCCGCATCGCCCGCTTTGCCTTCATGTACAAATTCGGCCGCCGGGTCTTTGCGCGGATCGGCCGTGAACAGGCCTTTCTGGTCGGTCAGGATGACCAGTGCGTCGGCCTCGACCAGATTGGCGACCAGTGCGCCCAGCGTGTCGTTGTCGCCGAACTTGATCTCGTCGTTGACGACGGTGTCGTTTTCATTGATGACCGGCACCACGCCAAAGCTGAGCAGCGCCAGCAGGGTCGAGCGCGCGTTGAGGTAGCGCTCGCGGTCGGCCAGGTCGCCGTGTGTGAGCAGCACCTGCGCGCTGCCGATGCCGTTTTCGCGCAGTTTGGTCTCATATACCTGCACCAGCCCCATTTGCCCAACGGCGGCGGCTGCCTGCAGTTCGTGGATGCCCTTGGGCCGCTGCGCCCAGCCCAGCCGTTTCATGCCCTCGGCAATAGCGCCACTGCTGACCATGATCACCTCGCGGCCGTCTTTGGTCAGCGCTGCCAGCTGCGCGCACCAGTCGCCGATGGCCGCTTCGTCGAGCCCGCGCCCCTCGTTGGTCACCAGGCTGGAGCCCACCTTGACCACGATGCGTTTAGCGTTGCGCAGCACGCTGAAGCCTGTTTTTTCTTGCATTTTTAGGTGTCTTAGGCTTCTAGCCCAGGTAATACCTGCACGAGCAGCTATCTATATAGTAGCGAGTAGAGTTGTCGTCCGAATGCCTGAGTTCGTCTGACGGGGGAAAGATCAGGCATTTTCAGATGATTCCGGATCGGCCACGCCAGCCGGCTCAGGCGGCAGCACCACAAACCGCGGATCGATCTCTTCTACAGGCTGCTCGCTTTTCTGGACTTCCTTGACGTGCTTGTAGATCGTCTTGACCAGCTGCTCGCAGCCCTCGCGCGTCAACGCCGAGATCTCGAACACCGGCCCCTTGAACTTGAAGCGCTTGACGAAATCCTTGACGATGGCGACGCGCTTGTCGGCGTCGACCATGTCGAGCTTGTTGAGCACCAGCCAGCGCGGCTTTTTATGCAGCGCTTCGTCGTATTTTTTCAGCTCGCCGACGATAGCTTTGGCCTGGGCAACCGGATCAACCGACTCATCAAATGGTGCCAGATCAACAATATGCAGCAGCAGGCGCGTGCGCTGCAGATGCCGCAAAAACAGGTGGCCCAGGCCGGCACCTTCCGAGGCGCCTTCGATCAATCCAGGCAAGTCGGCAACCACAAAACTTTGCTCGGGCCCGACCCGAACCACGCCCAGGTTGGGATGCAGGGTGGTGAAAGGGTAGTCGGCAATCCGTGGCCGGGCGTTCGATACGGCCGAGATAAAGGTGGATTTGCCGGCATTGGGCATGCCCAGCAACCCCACATCGGCCAACACCTTTAGCTCCAGCTTGAGACTTTTGCGTTCGCCCGGCCAGCCCGGCGTTTTGCTGCGGGGCGCCCGGTTAGTCGAGCTTTTGAAGCGCAAGTTGCCAAACCCGCCGTCGCCGCCCTTGGCGATCAGAATCTCTTCGCCGGGCGCGAGCAACTCGAACAACACTTCACCGGTTTCCGAGTCGGTCAGGATGGTGCCGACCGGCATTTTAAGTATCACGTCGTCGCCCTTGGCACCGAACATATCCGAACCCATGCCGTGGCCGCCATTTTTGGCCTCGTGGCGGCGCGAGAACCGGAAGTCGACCAGCGTATTGAGGTTGATGTCGGCCATCGCGTAGACATGACCGCCGCGCCCGCCGTCGCCACCATTTGGCCCGCCAAATTCCTTGTACTTTTCATGGCTGAACGAGACGCAGCCACTTCCGCCATCGCCTGCGGCAATGTCAATAAAGGCTTCGTCAACAAATTTCATGATGGGCTCAGTGGCTCAGTAGCTGAGAGGTGAGGGTAGGACGTGACTGCATAAACAGTTTACAAATAAAAAAGCCCCGACTGGTCGGGGCTTCGAGGCTGTCGAAGTGACCAGCTCAAGCGGGGGTCGCGGCGGCTGGCGTCACGTTGACGGTGTGCTTGTTCAGCGATCCCTTGATGGCGAAGGACACCTGACCATCGACCAGTGCGAACAGCGTGTGGTCCTTGCCGATACCGACGTTGACGCCGGGATGGAACTTGGTGCCGCGCTGGCGCACGATGATGCTGCCTGCATGGATGACTTCGCCGCCAAACTTCTTGACGCCGAGCATTTTGGGCTGTGAATCACGCCCGTTTCGCGTAGAGCCGCCGCCTTTTTTCTGTGCCATTTCAGAGCTCCAAAAAAGTTATGCTGTGGCGCCGCCGACAGGCGCGTCGCCGGCAGTCGGTGCGTTATCGGCGATCAGGGGCGCTGCTACGTTCGCCTTGAAAACACCACCCTTGCCGTCGGCGATTTCGCCAAAGAACAGCTCGGTGAAGTTTTGCCGGTGACCCTGGCGCTTCTGATAGTGCTTGCGACGACGCATTTTGAAAATGCGCACCTTGTCGTGCCTCCCGTGAGCCACCACCGTGGCTGTAACTGTGGCACCTAGCACCAAGGGCGTACCGACCGTAAGTAGGCTGCCGATTCCGACAGCCAAAACCTGGTCAATAACGATCTCTTGGCCTACGTCCGCAGCAATCTGTTCTACTTTAATTTTTTCACCGGCAGCAACTTTGTATTGTTTGCCACCAGTTTTTATGACCGCGTACATGTAAGACCTCGCAAATTGAGTTCTGCAGACGGATTTCCACAGAGCCCGAGATTCTAGCATGCAGGGGTCAAGTCAACCAGCGGAGCCACCTGGCCCCTCAACATGTCGTCAGCCGACAGCGCCGTATATGGCTTCCTATAATCGGCCGAAACCAACGCCAGGACTTTTTTTGTCTGCCAATTCCTCAAGCACCGCTGCCGCCCTTTCACTGATCGCCGACGACATGCTGGAAATGGATGCGGTAATCAAGCATCGTTTGAGCTCGGAAGTCCCTTTGGTCGGCCAGGTTTCCAGCTATATCGTGGCGGCTGGCGGTAAACGCTTGCGCCCTGCGCTGCTGCTGCTGATGTGCGGCGCCTTGGGTTACCGCGGTGACCAGCGCTACAACCTCGCGGCTGTGGTGGAGTTCATCCACACCGCCACCTTGCTGCACGACGACGTTGTGGACGAATCCTCGCTGCGACGGGGGCGCGCCACGGCCAATGAGGCATTTGGCAATCCGGCCAGTGTGTTGGTGGGCGATTTTCTGTATTCGCGAGCCTTTCAGATGATGGTTGACGCGAGCAATATGCGTGTCATGCAGACACT
>JANPFZ010000412.1:0-4738 GCA_031423655.1 Polaromonas sp. | reverse complement strand
GGCCAGCAAAATCAGAAACGGCAACGCACCGAGGAAGTGGGCGCGGTGCTCGCGCAGTAAAAAGTAGGTAGCTGCCGCGCCGAACACGAGCAGGCCGACGGCGTAGCGCGAGCGCCAGAACGGCGGCGGGGGCGTTGACCCCGGCTGCCTGTCATGCTGATGTGCGTGATCCATGTGAGCTCCTTGCAAGTGGATTAACGAAAAACCGGGCGCGGGCTATGCGTTCAGGCATTCAAGCTTTCACGCGGAAATTGATCATCATTCCGGCGTCTTCATGTTCCAGGTTGTGGCAGTGAAAAACGTAGGTCTGGTCACCGGGAAAGTCGTGGCTGAAGTCGAGTGCAATGCGTACGGTCTCGCCGGGCCAGACCAGCACGGTGTCTTTCCAGCCAAGATCACTCACCACGCGGCCCTTGCCGAAACGCGCCGCGGCAGACATCTGCGGCGGGCTGCCGGTGCGTTCCAGCACCTGAAACGAAAAGCCGTGGATATGCATCGGGTGGGGCATGCCGAGGGCCGGGTTGCTGATGCTCCAGACCTCAACTGCGTTGCGCTTCACGTCGAAGGCGATTTCGTCCATGCGGAAAGTCAGGCCGTTGATGAGAAAACGCATCTGCCCCATCGACAGCTCGATCTTGCGCTCGGCCGCGCCTGCAGTGGCGATGGGTTTAATGCTGGAGAGCGCAGTTGGCAACTGGGCGATGACGCGTTCGCCGGCAAGGACTGACAGCTTCAGAATGTTGAACTCCGCGCCGAGTGGCAGGCGCGACGAACTCATGCTGTTCATCATCTGGCCCATATCACCGATACCAGGCATACCCGGCATGCCGCCCATGCCACCTTCGTTTTCCATCGCATCGAAGGCCAGGCTCTTGAGAAAAATATCGCCGCCCACCGGCACCTGCCCCGCGTCAAACAGCACATCCAGCCGCTCACCCGGTGCGATGAATACCTCGGTCGCCGCTTCGGGGTGTTCGAGCAAGCCGCCGTCGGTGCCGATGACCGTAAACCCCAGGGCGCTAGGGCCGTGTACAAAGCCGAGCCGGTAAATGCGTGAGTTCGAGCCGTTGAGCAAACGCAGCCGGTAGGTGCGCGGCATCACGGACTGCACCGCGTTTGGCGTCAGGTTGCACAGGATGATGTTGCCAAGCCAGCCCATCATGGCTTCATGCATGCCGGGCTTATAGAGCAGCTTGCCCTGTGCATCGAACTGCTTGTCTTGTATGACGATGGGAAGATCCGTCACACCCAGCTGAAGATCGAGTGCCTTGGTCAGACTGCGCTGGTCGTTGTCGTCCACCAGAAAAAAGCTGGCCAGGCCGTGGTAGGCCTGCTCGGCCGTCAGTTCGTGGGCGTGGGTGTGGTACCAGTAGGTGCCGCCCCGGTTACGCACCGTGAAGTCGTAGTCGTAGCGACCGCCGGGGGCAATCGTGTCGCGGGGGTGGCCGTCCATGGCGGCGGGTGTGTGCAGGCCGTGCCAGTGGATGATGGTGGGCTGCGTCAATGCGTTGCTCAGCGCGGCCGTGAAGCGCGCACCGCTTTCAATGCGCAGGATGGGGTTCTGGTAGGCCTTGCCCGCGTAGTCTGTCTGGTACAGCAGAAACGGCGATTCGCGTTGCGGCAGCAAGGCAAAGCTGGCGGCGCCCGCCTTGATCCTGATGGGTCCGGCGACGTCGAGCACGCCGAGCGGGCCGCCCGCGCCGGGCATGAACAGCTTTTGCTGAAAGTTGGCGGCGTCTACCGGGTCGAACGGATAGTTTTTGAACGATCCGGCCAGCCGTGCCGTCGCGCGATCCGAGCGATACGCCATCCAGGCGGCACCGCCCGCGCCTGCAACGGCAGCCACGCCGGCAAACTGAAGCAGCTGTCTTCTTTGTAGCATGAGAGATTCCTTCTCTTGTGTTCAGCGCGGCCACGAATGCGGCCGTCGGACCTCGCGGCTGCCGCGCTCCAGCCGTCCGCAGCAGGTGTCAGCGGGCGGGCGCTGCCGGCATCCGGTCCATCATCATTTGCATCATGGATTCCATCATTGCCATGCGCTTGTCCATCATTTGATGATGCGCAGGCATATCACCGCTCAGGCCCGGCATGCCTTTCATGTCGCCCATGCCAGCCATGCCGCCCATCATTTCCATGCCGTCCTGCATGGTCTTCATGTGTTCGGCCATCAGTTTGTTGCGCTCTTCGGGTGTCTTGGCAGCCGCCATTTTTTCGTGCATCTCACGCATTTTTTTCATCTGTGCATCCATCTTGCTCATGTCCATTTTTCCCATCTGACCCATCTGACCTGGCGTCGTCGTGCCCTGGGCAGAGGCCCTGCCCATGGGCATAGACGGCGCGGTGTTGCAGGCGATCAAGGTGGTGGCGGCGAAAAGGGCTGCGGCAAGGGGAAAAAATCGGAAATGGGTCATGACAAACTCCTGATGGCTGGTGACAGATATGAAATGTGATGCGCTGTGACGCTATGGGCCAGCGCCGATGCAAAAGGGTGGCGTGCTTGCGCGCGCTGCCCTTGAGCAAAGAGCAAAATGCGGCTCGGAAATCGACGCAGACTCGCGGAGCGAGAGGCCCCGCAGTGGGGGGCAGCTAAAGTGCCAGGCGCGAGTAGCGCACCCGTAAAGCTCGCTCAGGCGCGGCGCGCCCTGGGCCGCCTGTTTCGGAAGGCGCCACGCGGTCAGCTACCGCCACAAGCCAGAGTAATCTGACGAGTGGAGCGATCCCCGTATCTGCCTGCGCCTTGCTCAGCTGCGTGGCCAAAGCGTTCGAGCTCTCATCGCAAATCTTCAGGCACGGCGCCTTGGCGGCCGGCGATTCATCACCGTCATCAGCCACGGCGCCACTGTGACCAGCCGTGACTGCCGATACATGCGCGCCGCCGGACGCCGCAGCGACGACATGGGCGTGTGTGGTGGGAGCTTCGAGCAGGCACGCGTTGGCGACTCCGGAAGCCAGCGCAAACAACCATGCCAGCAGCACCAGGACGACGGCCTTGCGTTTGGCGAAAGTGTTCGAGAAGAGCTTCATGATCGGTGCGAATCTGAAGCTCGATGCTACCGGTGCAATACGAAGCCGTATTGATTTGCATCAAACAAATGCCTGCAGGCACTTCCAGCGCTTCGAGGGCTCCCTTAACGCCTGGCCTGCCCCACCAAAAACCCCACCAGCCCCGATGCAATCGCGCTGACGATGCCGGCGGCCCATTTTTTGTCGTCGACGTTGCCGATGGCGAAGACCCAGATGGCGCCGGCAAAAATAGCAGTCATCAGCAGCAGCGCGAAGATGAACAGCCCGAGCGCCATACGCCGTTTCAAGGTCGCCTCAAGCGCTTCCAGGCTGCGCCGGGCGGCGGCGTCTTCGGGGGATTCATTGCTGACGGACAGCTCGTAGCGGCCGTCGTTGCCGACCAGATTGCCGAGGTTGATCTGCTGCTCGGTCATCAGTCAGGCACCGGCGATCAGATGCCGACGATCTCGGTCACGAGTTGCTTGTTTTGGTCCAGAATGCCAAAGCGTTTCTTTTCCAGCTTCGCCTCGGCCACCACGTCAAACAGGGCAATCGCCTTGCGCAAGACTTCGCTCTTGGACATATGGCCATTACTGGCCAGCAGCTCCAGGCGCGCATTGAGTTCGGGCGATACCGCCAGGCTCAGGCGGATGGTTTCGTTGTCGTTGATCATCAAAAGCTCCTTGGGTCAGCGCATCAAGTAATACGCAGTTTCTACGCAGATATTACGCTTTTTTTGCGTTTTTCAAATAGACGCAAACCGCGATTTCCCCATCCACCGATAAAAAAGGTATCGTTGATGCATCGAATCGGACTCCAGCCCTCGCAAAATGTGCGCAGATAGCTATTAATTCGATAGCGTCTCGTACTTGCCGAGTGACGGCTCATCAATGCATTATTTGGCGTCTTCGATCATCTGGATGGTCTTTTCCTCGACTTCCCTGGCGATGGGCAGCAGCGCGGCGTCGTGCGACAGGTTTGAGAGCATCTTGACCGGTGTGATCAGCCCGATTTTGGTTTTGCCTTTGTCGGTGTAGACCGAGATGCGGCACGGCAGCGCCATGTTCAGGCGCATGTCGGTCTGCAGCACCTTAGCCGCCTGCAGCGGATTGCAGACTTCGAAAATCTTGCATTGCTCTTCGAAAGCGATGCCCTTGCTGCGCAGCGTGCTGCCCAGATCATGCACGTGCAATACGCCAAAGTTGTGGGCCACAACCGCTGACTCCAGATCGGCTGCTGCCTGGGTGAATGTTTTTGGGGTATCGACGATGTAGTACATGGCGAGGAGTCCTTGCGCGGGGTTGAGATGCTGGTCCAGATGGAACTGTTCAGCATCAGGGTAGCGGTCGGCCCGGACGCGGTATTGATGTGCGTCAAGCCGCCGCGAAGGCGCATTGCCAGGCTCCCTCTTCCATCAGTGAAAGCAGGAAAGAGAAATGGATTTCAAATCACCGCATAGCTCAATCAAAACCTGCGCCAGCAGCTATGAATTAGAAAGCGCAGGGTAGTCGGTATAACCCTTCGCGCCGCCGCCGTAGAAGGTCGCCTTGTCGGGTTTGTTCAGCGCTGCGTTGGTGCGCAAGCGCTCGGGCAGGTCGGGGTTGGCGAGGAAGGGCACGCCGAAGGCGACCAAATCATCACCTTCAGCCACGGCTGTTTCGGCCAGTGGCTTGTTGTAGCCGTTGTTGACCATCCACGCGCCCTGGCCGCCGGCTTCACGGTAGGCGGCTTTCAG
>JANPFZ010000411.1:0-2254 GCA_031423655.1 Polaromonas sp. | reverse complement strand
GCCCACTTACCGAAGAATGGGCCGAGCGACGCATGCTGTTGTGTGTAAAGAAAGACCGATCCGGCAATACCTCGCTGGCCAAACTGCTTGACTTCCTGAGCGCGCGATACCAGACACTCGTTTAGGCGCGTCGTTGCGCCCCTAAATCCAGCGCTATGGCGATGGGTCGCGCGCTCCGTCAAGCCGCGACAGGTCCGTTTCATGCCCGCCACAGTTACCGATCCAGTAGCGGTTATCCCCCCGATGATCTATCGCCCTGCGGGGTGCCTTCAGGCGACCGGTTCGAAATTCAACAAGTCGGCGTTGCCGAAATCCCCATGGACACTGCAAGGACCAGGCGAAAAAATATCGTCCTTGAATGCATCACTGCTCTCGCATTCTGCGCACTCCTTTTACGAAGTTGACAATGCACTGTAATACACCTGAGCTTTTTCCTGGTGCCACTGGCCTGCACGCCGGGCAGCCGCGTTACGGTCACCTGATTGGCAACCGCTGGGTCGACAGCACCGGCACTCCCCTGCCGGTGATCGCGCCCGCAACTGGTGAGTGCTTCGCCTGGCTTTCCAGCGGAGGTAGCGCTGAAATCGACTCGGCCGTGGCCGCAGCGCGCGCCGCGCTGAACGGTGAGTGGGGGCTTCTCACCGCCACCGAGCGCGGCCGCCTGATGCAAAAATTCGCGTCGCTTGTATTGGCCAGTGAAGAGCGGCTGGCCTGGGTCGAGGCCCACGACACCGGCAAACCGATTTCGCAGGCTCGTGCCGACATCCGCGCCGTGGCCCGTTACTTCGAGTTCTACGGCGGCGCGGCCGACAAGATTCATGGCGAGGTGATTCCCTACCTCAACGGCTACAACGTCAGCGTGGTGCGCGAGCCGCTGGGCGTTACCGCGCACATCACGCCCTGGAATTATCCCGCGCAGATGTTTGGTCGCACGGTTGCCCCAGCTCTGGCCATGGGAAATGCCGCCGTGCTTAAACCGGCCGAGGAAGCCTGTCTGATTTGCCTGGAGCTGGGCTTATTGGCGGTCGAGGCTGGTTTTCCCGCAGGCGCACTGAACATCGTCACAGGCCTTGGCGAGCAGGCCGGCGCCGCGCTGACGCGGCACCCCGGCATCAACTTCGTGTCGTTCACCGGTTCCCCCGAAGTGGGTCGTCTGGTGCAGGAATCCGCTGCCATCCATCACGTTCCCGTCGTACTGGAACTGGGCGGCAAGTCGCCTCAACTGGTGTTTGCCGACGCGGACCTGGAAGCTGCGGCTACCGCGGTGTGCAAGGCGATTACACAGAACGCCGGCCAAACCTGCTCGGCCGGCAGCCGCGTACTGGTGGAGCGCAGCGTTTTTGACACTTTCATGGCATTGCTGACAGCGCGGTTTGCGGCGGTTCGTATCGGTGCGCCGGAAGAGGACGCCGATGTCGGACCACTGATTAACCAGACCCAGCAGGGAAAAGTGCTTTCATTTATCGAAAATGCGCGGCGCGACGGTCTGCCACTGGTGGCACAAACGGCCGTTCCGGCTTCCATAAAAAACGGCTTCTTTGTACCGCCCTCGGTCTTCGGGCCGGTGTCGGCCAACAACGCGCTGGTGTGCCAAGAGGTCTTCGGCCCGGTGCTGGCGGTGCAGGTTTTCGACGACGAGGACGAAGCCGTGACGCTGGCCAACGGTACCGAGTTCGGGTTGGTAGCTGGTGTCTGGACACGCGATGGCGCGAGACAACAGCGCATGGCCCGGCGCATCGTCTCCGGTCAGGTCTTCATCAACTGCTACGGCGCCGGCGGTGGCGTAGAGCTGCCGTTTGGAGGCACCAAGCGCAGCGGGCACGGTCGTGAAAAAGGCCTGATGGCGCTCGAGGAAGTCAGCACGACCAAAACGGTGGTGAATTGCTACCTGTAACGCCGTAATCCCTTCATTGAACCCCACCCAACCCGAGCGAACATGAGCACCAAACCACTTGAAGGCCTGATCGTTATCGCGCTGGAGCAAGCGGTCGCAGCGCCCTATTGCTCAAGCAAACTTGCCGACGCCGGCGCCCGTGTCATCAAGATAGAGCGGCCGGAGGGCGACTTCGCGCGTGGCTATGACAGCGCCGTTTTTGGCGAGTCGTCGTATTTCGTGTGGATCAACCGCGGGAAGGAATCAGTCGCACTCGATTTGCGCAGTGAAGACGGCAAGGCGGTTATGCGCGATCTGGTCGCAGTGGCTGACGTGTTCATCCAGAATCTTGCGCCTGGAGCTGCCGAGCGGCTGGGTTTT
>JANPFZ010000410.1:0-4449 GCA_031423655.1 Polaromonas sp. | reverse complement strand
AACAGCGCGGCAAGCTGAACGGCGACACCGAACGCCATGACAACTACAGAGCCAAGCGCTACATCAGCAAATACACCATTAACCCCGCAATTGCGCACGGCATCTCGCATGAAGTGGGTTCCATTGAAGTCGGTAAATGGGCCGATCTGGTGGTGTGGAAGCCGGCCTTCTTCGGCATCAAGCCTTCGATCATTTTGAAGGGCGGCTTCATTGCGATGGCGGCGATGGGCGACCCGAACGCGTCGATTCCGACGCCTCAGCCGGTGCACTACCGGCCGATGTTCGGTGCCTTTGGCGGCGCGATTTCCAAGGGCTCGCTGACCTTTGTATCGCAGGCTGGCCTTGCCGCTGGCATCAAGCACAATTTCGGTTTGAATAAAACGCTGTCAGCGGTCAAAAACATTCGCGGCATTCGCAAACAGGACATGGTTCACAACCAATACCTGCCGAAGATGGAGATTGACGCGCAGACCTACGCGGTTCGTGCCGATGGCCAGCTCCTGACCTGCGAGCCAGCGGTGAGTCTGCCGATGACGCAGCGGTATTTTCTTTTTTGAAAGACTGAATGATCCAGATTTCAAAAATAATTTCGCAAGGCGCTGGCTTGGCCCCGGTACTGGTCAAACGCGCATCCACCATCGAACTCGACTGGGATGTACGCCAGAAAAGCCGGTTTGACGCGACCGACTCGCTGGGCCGTCAGCTTGGCATCTTTTTGCCGCGCGGCACGCTGGTGCGCGGAGGCGACGTGCTGCTGGCTGAAGACGGCTCAATGGTGCGCGTCATTGCGGCGCCGCAGGCTGTGCTGCGCATCACGGCGTGCAAAACCCACGGTTCGCCGTTTGACCTGACGCGCGCCGCTTATCACCTGGGTAACCGGCATGTGCCCATTGAGCTCAAACCAGATCACCTGAAGATCGAGCCCGACCATGTGCTGGTCGACATGCTGCGCGCGATGCATTTGATCGTGAACGAAGTTGAAGAAGCTTTTGAACCAGAAGGCGGCGCGTACAGCACAGCCGGTCATGCGCACGCGCCCGCCGTAGCTGCACCCGCGTCGGCGCCGCATGTTCACGGCCCTGACCGCGACCATGGGCACGACCACTCGCATGCAGATGCCGCATCGCCGGTGGTGGTCCAACTTCACCAGCACAAGCCGCACAGCCGTTGAAAACTGCCATCGAGCCGCTGCCTGCGGCCAGCCTGCTGCAGCTTATCTGGCTCGCCTCGCCAGCCCTTCCGGTGGGCGGATTTTCATATTCCGAAGTGCTCGAAGCCGCCGTAGAACTTGCAGGAGTAGCTACAGAAAGCATAGCGTCTGACTGGTTAAGCGACCAGCTGCAATTGGGTCTGGCACGCAGCGATTTGCCCGTCATCGCGCAGGCTGTGGCCGCGTGGCGTGCAGATGATCTGGCTCGAATCAGGCAGCTTAACGACTGGGTGCTGCAGACCCGAGAGACAAGCGAGCTGCGGGCGCAAACCGAGCAAATGGGGCGCTCGCTGGTTGAATGGTTGCGTAACCACGACGGGGTCTACGCCACGCATGTAGCGGCCTGCGCCCAGCTGCCGCCAACCTACCCGGTGGCGTTTGCGCTGGCTGCTTCGCAAACCGGTGCCGGCGTGCGCGACTGCCTGCTGGCCTATGCTTTTGGCTGGGCTGAAAACATGGTGCAGGCGGCTTTGAAATCAGTGCCACTCGGGCAAAGTTCCGGCCAGCGCATACTGGCGCGGCTCAGTCGGAATATTCCCGCCGCAGTCGAGTCAGCCATGGCGCTTGGCGATGACGAGCGCCAGTCGTTCTCACCGATGCTGGCCATTCTTTCTTCGCAACACGAAATTCAATACTCCCGATTGTTTCGATCATGACTTTTCATCACATCGCTCACCGCACCAAAAAACTGCCGCCGTTGCGCGTGGGCATCGGCGGACCGGTCGGTTCCGGCAAAACGACGCTGCTTGAAATGCTTTGCAAAGCAATGAAGGCGAAATACGACTTGGTGGCGATCACCAACGACATCTACACCAAGGAAGACCAGCGCATCCTGACAGTCAGCGGCGCGCTAGACGCCGAACGCATCATGGGCGTAGAAACCGGCGGCTGCCCACACACCGCCATTCGTGAAGACGCCTCCATCAATTTGGAGGCCATCGACCGCATGCTGGCGGATTTCCCGGACGCCGATGTTGTATTCATCGAATCGGGTGGCGACAACCTCGCTGCCACCTTCAGCCCGGAGTTGAGCGACCTCACGATCTACGTCATCGACGTGGCCGCTGGCGAAAAAGTCCCTCGCAAAGGCGGCCCGGGTATCACCAAAAGCGATTTGTTCGTCATCAATAAAACCGATCTGGCGCCCTACGTAGGCGCCGATTTGGCAGTGATGGAGCGGGATACGATCCGCATGCGCACCACGGCCAAAGGCCTTAAACCGTTTGTGATGACCAATCTGAAAACGAACGCCGGGCTGGCCGACGTGATTGCGTTCATCGAGACAAAAGGCCTGCTGCGCGCGCTGTAAAAAGCCAGTTTCCGGCCCAGGGCTCTGGAATGACCGTGTACAGCGGTTAAACTTCTGGCTTCGGAAGCGTGGCAGAGCGGTTGAATGCAGCAGTCTTGAAAACTGCCGAGGATGTGAGTCCTCCGTGAGTTCGAATCTCACCGCTTCCGCCACAGGGCAGTTTCCATTCCAGCCGCCCTTCCACCCCCCCCCGACCTGCGGGTCTGTCGCAACACCACCAAACCCAGCCTTGGTCAGCGCTGCTGATCAACCCGGCTTTGCAGTTGCTGTCTTTTGCGCTTGCTTTTGTTTTTTGACTCCGGCCCGGCAGGCTGCTCGCGCAACATTTGCGCATGACGCGCCTCAAGCTCACCCTTGAGCTTTTTGCGTTTTTTATCCCGGAAATGCACATAGACGCGACCCAGTCCGAAGCTGACTGCACAGCTGACCACCAGTAAAACAATGTTTAAATTTTCCATGAATCAGGGAATGGACAGGTCAGTTCGATCAGCAGGCAATCCATCTTCAGCCATGCTTATCAGGTCAAAAACAAAGCCTGCAAGTCGTTTAAGAAATCAAAGCCGCGTTCGGTTGGCTTGACACGTAGAAAGTCGCGTTCAATCAAACCCTTGCGTTCGGCCTCAGCCAGACCGTTCTCGATAGCCGTGAACGGCAGCCCGGTTTTCTCGACAAAATCCCGTAGCTTGAAGCCGTCCCGCAGCCGAAGCGCATTGAGCATGAACTCGAACGGCAGGTCGGCCCGGGTGACCTCGGTGTCTTGCGTGACGGCATCGCCCGCCAGCGCTTTTTCCATGTAGAGCCTGGGTTCGCGAAAGCGCACCTGCCGCACTACGCGGTGCGCAAAACTGAGCTTGCTGTGTGCGCCAGCGCCTATGCCGAGGTAGTCACCAAACTGCCAGTAGTTCAGGTTGTGAAAGCAGCGATGACCGGGCCCGGCATAGGCCGAAACTTCGTAGCGCTGCAGCCCGGCAGCTTCGGTCATTTCGGTGATTTTGTCGAGCATGGCATAGGCCATGTCCTCTTCGGGAATCACCGGCGGAAATTTGGCGAAATAGGTATTGGGCTCAATCGTCAGGTGATAGATCGAGATATGCGGCGGGCACATCGACAGCGCCTGGCGCATGTCCTGCTCGAGGTTGTCGATGGTCTGCCCCGGCAGCGCGTACATGATGTCGAGGTTGAAGGTGTCAAAAGCCTGCGCGGCTTCCTCGACCGCTGCAATCGCCTGCGCGCGGTCATGCACACGGCCCAGTGTTTTTAGGTGCCGGTCATCAAAACTTTGCACGCCGACCGACAGACGCGTGATCCCCGCGCTGCGAAAGGCGCGAAAGCGATCTTTCTCGAACGTGCCGGGGTTGGCCTCCAGCGTGATCTCGCAGTCGGGTTCCAGCCGCAAACGCGCGCGAATATCGCCTAGCAGCCGGTCAATCGCCTGCGGCGAAAACAGGCTCGGCGTGCCACCGCCAATAAAGATACTGTGAACCGTGCGGCCCCAGATCAGCGGCAGTGAAGATTCGAGGTCGGCCACCAGCGCGTCGATGTAGCGCTGCTCCGGCATTTCAGCTGCGACCTCATGCGAGTTGAAGTCACAATAAGGACACTTTTTGATGCACCACGGCAAATGCACATAGAGCGACAGCGGCGGCAATGCGGCAAGCTGCAGGGTGCCGCTGCGCATGTAGTGCTGAATGTCTTTCATTTTGAATTCACGTCAATTGAGCTCACAGAACTGGCATCGATGCGCCCATGCCGAAGTCGCTGCAAGACAAGCAGGCACCACAGATGCGGCTTTGCCGGACTGCTGGGGTCGCCCTTTAAGGGGAGGCCTCGACACGAAGTGCGCAAGGCAACGGGGTGGGTCATGTTAGCCACCGCGGCCAGGCGGTCAGGCAGATGCTGGTGTTGATGCGCGAGCGATGGCTAACATGAC
>JANPFZ010000409.1:0-1776 GCA_031423655.1 Polaromonas sp. | reverse complement strand
CTCATCGGCAGCTTGAATACCGTGCCCAGGCAGGCGCACTGAATGCGCGTTTTGTTCATCACCGCGCGAATCACGCCGATGGCCGAGAAACCCATCACGATGACCGTGACCCAGTTCGTCAGCAGCGGGTTGAAGTTGACCAGGTAGGCAATACCCAGCGCCAGCTCGACAAACGGATACACATAACCCCAGCCCTGCCAGCGCGCGGCCAGCAAGTCATAGCTCGAATAGGCCATCGCGAACGCGGGAATATCGAGCAGCTTGAAAAACGAAAACACGATGAAAAACCCAGCCATGAAGTAGCGCATGGTCTGCATCGCCGAGATGTCTATGGCCGTACCCAGCCCTGTCTGCACCAGCACACTGGCGCCCAGAAAGTAGGCCACGATCAGCAGCAGCGGCCTGTAAGTGGCGAACCACGAGCTGCTTTCGGCAGTACCAGCCAAAGATTTTGATGCTATTGAATTAGTAGCTGCTTGCGCGAGTGTTTCAAGGGCTACAGGCCTGTTTGGCATCAAAACATAGCTTCCTGCCTGTGCCACGGCAGCTTGCAGCGCGCTGATGTCATCGGTCGGATTGGTCAGCGTCACCTGCATCGGGGCTAGCGTCACGTCAACCTTTTGCGCCAGCGGGGCCAGCGCGCGCGTGACGCGGCCAACGCAGGCGCCGCAGTGCAGACCCTGCAGTGAATAAGTGACAGATGGCATTGGCTTTTCCTTCAAGACTTTTCAACGGACCGGCGTGTGCCAGCCATGGGGGGCGGATTCAACGGTTCGGTTTTTCCGCCGTGGCGCCGGCAGGTATGTAGTCAGGGTCCTGATTGTGATGCCCACTTGCTGCCTGCTTCAACTCCCCGCGCGCCTGCCCCACCACTGACCAGCCAGCGGTAATCGCCAGGCCCGCCATGACTGCGGCGACAGCCAGATCTGGCCAGGCTGATCGACTACCGAAAACGCCAAGCGCAGCCAGCATGACGGCCACATTGCCCAGCGCGTCATTGCGCGTACACAGCCACACGCTGCGCATGTTCGCGTCACCGTCTCGGTAGGCATACAGCAGCGCCGCCACGCCCAGATTGGACAGCAGCGCGAGCGAGCCGATGGCGCCCATGGCCAGCGCGTCGGGCGTGCCGCCCTGCATCAGCATCCAGCCGGTACGGCCCAGCACAAACACACCAAACACCAGCATACTGGCGCCCTTGAGCAGCGCGGCCCGGGCGCGCCAGGCCAGCGCCATCGACAGCACGGCCAGTGACACGGCGTAGTTGACCGCGTCGCCAAAAAAATCAATCGCATCGGCCAGCAAGGACGTGGAGCCGGACGAAAATCCGGCGGCAATTTCGACGATGAACATGGCGAAGTTGACGATCAGCGCTATCCACAGAATCTTGCGGTATCGCGGGCTGACAACGCGCTGAGCGGGGGCGGTTTCGTGGCCGCAGCAATGGGCTGACATAGAGGCTTCTTTCACTGTTATCGTGTTGATGGCATGATTGGAAACCATCAACCCACTTCAGGGTCAAGCGGGCGTTTTTAATGGCCTGGGAGCTTGTGAGGTCAAACCGCCTGAGCTGGACAACTTGCCCGGACGCTACCGACTTAGAGCGGCCTGCCGGACGCGGAAGAAATACAAAATTTACGCAGAGAACGCAGAACATCAAAAATTTGCATTTCTATTTTTTTGCGTTTTTTGCCAACCCTTTGCGAACCCTTTGCGTTCGGTAGTCCGGCTTCAGTCTTTTTTAACTTCAGAGATTCACTTGAACGTACCTTCCGC
>JANPFZ010000408.1:0-2910 GCA_031423655.1 Polaromonas sp. | reverse complement strand
TGTCTATGCCCCTGGTAGAGTATTTCGATCAAATCGGGTTGACCCAGCGCGACGAAGTTGGCCGCCATTTCAAGCGCGATCCGCGCAAGATGTTGGGCGGTTAATTTCAGGCTTGGGTCAGGCAAGGGCCAACCCGGCAATAATACGGAGCAAATGGAGGCGGATCGTTCCCCGGTGGGGCGTCCGGTCTACAAAACCGGGTAGGGCTGCCTAGCAGTCCAAGGTGGGTTCGACTCCCATGCGCCTCCGCCATTTCCTTGCGCTATCAAGCCAAGACACCCACGCCAACTACTTCATGACAGACCGCAGCCGCCCCGCGTCGACCAATGATCGGCTTGTATCGCACCGGCCACCATCGGTTGATGCGTTGATGGCCCTGCCCGGTGCGCAAGACTTGATCAAAAATCATGGCCGGGCGGCTGCCTTGGGCCAATTACGCAAGTATTTAGAAAAATGGCGTGCAGGCCACATGGAAAAAGGCCAGGCAGCTTCTAAATTAATAGCATGTGAGTTCGACCCCTCTGAATGTCTGCGAAGCTGCGCGGCCAGCCTCGACGAGCAAGCCCGGCCCTCGCTCAAGCCGGTATTCAACCTCACCGGCACAGTCTTGCACACCAACTTGGGTCGCGCCGTGCTGGCGCCTGAAGCAATTGCCGCTGCCGTGGCGGCCATGCAGGGCTTTAGCAATCTCGAATTCAACTTGGCTGGCAGTATCCGCGGTGACCGCGACAGTCACGTTGAAGGTCTGCTGGTCGAGCTCATCGGATGCGAAGCGGCTACTGTGGTCAACAACAACGCGGCGGCTGTTCTGTTGACGCTGGCGGCGCTCGCGCCCCGACAGGAAGTGATCGTGTCGCGTGGTGAATTGATCGAAATCGGTGGCGCCTTTCGCATTCCCGACATCATGCGCCGTGCGGGTTGCAAGCTGGTGGAAGTAGGTGCAACCAACCGCACCCACTTGGCGGATTACGAGGCCGCTATCGGCCCATCCACCGCGCTGGTGATGAAGGTTCACACGAGCAATTACGTCGTGCAGGGGTTCACCTCAAGTGTGTCCGCGCAGGAACTCGCGCCGCTGTGCGCCGCCCATGGCATTGCCGTGGTGGAAGACCTGGGCAGCGGCACGTTGGTGGACTTGACCCAATGGGGCCTGCCCTCCGAGCCCATGCCGCAGCAGTCCTTGGCCGCAGGGGTTGGCGTAGTGACCTTCAGCGGTGACAAGTTGCTGGGCGGCCCGCAGACCGGTCTGATTGTGGGCAGCAGGGAATTGATCGCAAAAATCAAACGCCACCCGCTCAAGCGTTCGCTGCGCTGCGACAAGGCGACTTTGGCAGCACTTGAAGCCACCTTGCGCCTTTATCGCGATCCGGATCGCCTACCGGAGCGGCTGCCGACACTGCGCATGCTCACGCGCACACCCGCACAAATGCTCCCGGCGGCTAATCGCCTGCAACCTGTGCTCGCTGCAGCTTTGGGGCCAAGAGCTGAGGTCAGCATCTTGGCCTGCAAAAGTCAAATTGGTGCTGGCTCGCTACCGGTAGATCGGTTGGAGAGCCTTTGCCTGGCCATTGCACCGAGCCAAACGAAAGGAAAAGGCAGCGGCACATTTTGCAAACGCGTGGCTGACGCCCTGCGCGGCTTGCCTATTCCTGTAATCGGCCGTATTGAAGACGGCCAGGTCAAGCTGGATTTGCGCTGCCTGGACGGCGCTGATGCGCTAGACCGCTTCGAGGCGCAGTTGGACCAACTCGCAATGGTCTGAGTTCCGGAGGCATTTCATTTCTCGACCCTTTGTGAAGCGCTGTAACGCTCTTCAAGGATGATTTAATAATGAAATCCGTTATTCGATCATGTCGAAACCTTGGGTCTCAACCTCGATAAACGAGCGACAAAACCGCGCGACCGCCGAGTAGGTCCTGGCCTTCGGGCTGGCCTCAACGCCCTCACACAGCGAGGTGCCCACCCAGCTTTGCACATGAGCGCGGAAGAACTTGCGCTGCTGCTCCAGATTGCATACGGCCAAATCATCGCCGGCGATCAGATAGCGCATTACCTCAAACAAAAATGACACGTGATCCTCGCTTTCGCCCTCAGCCGCGCTGCTGGCGAGTTCTAGGGCCGCAATGTCGTTTCGCAACGCCACCAAGGGGCGTTGGTTCAAGGCACCGACAAGATGATAGGAGCCGTAGGGAAATACTTCGGCCTTGCCGGGGCTGTGAAAGAGGGCTTCGAATTCCGCCTGGGCGGCGTCCACGGTCGTTTCACGCATGGCGTGCACAAGCGCCTGCCAAGGCTCCTCCAAAAACGCTCCCTGCACCGGGGCTTCTGTCACCGCAACGGCAAACTGCTGTAGCAACTCCGCGTCGGGCGGACTCAGCCACAGGCGGGCCAAGAGGCCGTAAATTTCGGCGCGCTCAATTTCGGCATCTTCATCAACGCTCGAAAACCCCATCGGCACTGGCGCGCCGCCATTCATCGCTTCTGGCATTAAAAGTCCTTGATCGTCATTTCGTTCGTATTGGTATGTATATCAATCACGCGGCAGTCGCTGCACATGCGCAGGCGTTGCCCCGCCACACCTGCAAAAGCTGGGTGGCCGCCAATGCGTGCCACCATGGCCTCAATAGCGGGCAGGGTCGCAAAAGGCTTGGCGCAGCGGATGCAGTGAAAGGGCTTCACTTCATGCAACACACGCTGTGATTTGCGGGCCTGGCCTTGGTCGGCCAACCACAGGCGGGGAGCCAATTGCAACGCGCCTTCAGGACAAGTCGATACACAGATGCCACACTGCACGCAGTTTTTTTCAATAAAGCGCAATTGTGGAGCGTCAGGATTGTCAGCCAGGGCAGATGACGGGCAAGCACCGACACAACTGTGGCACATGGTGCATTTGTCGCCGTCTACGATCAG
>JANPFZ010000407.1:0-9577 GCA_031423655.1 Polaromonas sp. | reverse complement strand
AAGAGCAGCTGGTGCAATTGGCGCCCGATTTGCTGCATATGTTGCGTATGGGTTTGGCCAGTATCGAGCATCCACAAGGCAATATTGATGCATTGATGTCTGAGCTCAAAAAGCTGCATGAATCTGTCTTGTCTGACGATGCTGATCCAGATGAAGCCGACGACACGTATCCTCCCGAGCCGCCGCAATCAGCTGATCTGTCTGACATGATGCAGCTGAGCACATCGCCTGCACCATTGCGTTCGCCGCCCCCGCCACCTGCCGCACCGAGTTATCAGTCGGATTTGAATCTGCTGTGAGCCGATCGGCACATGGCCCTCAGCGCATCAGCTTCTTGCGCACCAGATGAATGTTGCTGCGCAGCGCATACAGCTCATCGGTGTAAGACAGCGGCACGGTGATTTTTTCGGCGCGGCTTTCGAGTTGGCCGAGTTCACGCAGCAATTCGCGGTTGTCTTCCGTCGGTATCCTGACTTCAATATTGCGCAGCTGCCCGTACCAGCGAAAGATGCGTGACCGCACCCGAAACGCATACAGCGGCGGAATGATGCGCGACAGCGGCAGCATGATCGCCAGAATAATACCCCTCGCCAGCCACATGCGCTCAACCAGATTGGCGACCCAGAACGGCAGGTAGCGCTGCAGCAGCGGCGCATCGTTCTTGATGGCGCGCTCGGCTTCTTTCGAGATCGGCAGCTCATTGTTGTCACGGTTGGGAAATTCGCGCGCGCTCTTAAACCAGCCGGCGGTGCCATGAATCGCGTTGCCGGCCTGCGCGAACAGCTGCACCAGCGCAGGGTGCGTTGCAGTGCGCGCAAGCAGCGACGTCGTGGGTGCGACCAGCCGCACATCGTCGGGCGGAATGTTGCCTGCCAGATCGACCACGCCGCGCGGCAGGCGTGCGGTGCTTAAAAAAGCGAAGCGGCGCGAATAGGCTTCGCTCTGCGCAAAGTTCATCAATTTGACGCCCGGTGTCTGCAGCAGCATCTGCACCATCAGCGACTCGGGCGCAGACGCAAACACGATGGCGTCGAGTTCGTTATTGAGGAAGGCCACGGTCGCAGGTGTCTGCTCCAGGTTGGAAAGCTTCAGGCTCGATGGCTCGATGCGGTTGCTTTCCAGCAGCTTGTTCATCAGGTTGGGCACACCGCTGCCCGGCGTACCGACGTTGACGCGCAGGCCCTGTAGTTGGGTGAGCGACGCCAGCACCGGTTCTTCGCCAGCCACCGCTAGCTTTTGCTTTTTCGCCACGTCTTCGCGGTAAAACAGCCACAGCGGCTCGACAAACAGGCTGCCGAGCGAGGTCAGGTTTTCTTCATCAGCGTCGGTGTAGCTGCTGGTGCCGCCCTGTACAAAACCCAGGTCCACCTTGCCGTCGCGCAGCAGTTGCAGGTTGGCCGCCGAGCCTTCGGAGGGCTGCAAAATCACTTCAATGCCTTCGATGGCCAGCGCCTTGGCATAGCGCTTGCCGAATTCTTCGTACGCGCTTTGCGCCGGCCCGGTGGCCAGTGTGACGCGCTTGGGCGGGTTCGGGTCCAGCCACCAGTACGCCAGCACCAGCAACGAAACCGCGAGCAATACGAAAGGCCCCACCGAGACGGCGAGGTCGCGTATTGAAAGCAGCGTGTAGCGAATGGTTTTGGACATCCGCGCACCATAGCATGAGGCGCGCCAGGGTTTTGCCTTCCGGCGATCAATTTACAGGTAAAAGATGCCGCTAGCCCTGGTAGTACCTGAGCAAGCAGCTATCATATTTGTAGTAACTGGTGCGGTAAATGACGGTCTACAAACGCGGCAGCAAGGGCTGGATGAAAGCAAACCAGCCACCCAGAAAATACACCACGACGCTGATCAGGTAGATGCGTGCCGATGTTTTTCGCGTCCGCAGGCAGGCGTTTCGCAGCGCCGGGTCTACAGGGCAGGGCGCAAACCGGTTCTGCCATTGCAGCACGCCGCTGACAGCCAGCATGACTCCAGCAAAGCCAAATACCAGTTCCTTGTATTCACTGACCCAGACCAGACCCGGCACGGTGGCGACCAGGCTCGACAAGACGGCGCCAGCCCCGAGCGCCACCAGCAGGGCTGGCAGCGCACAGCAGATCAGCGTGCCCGAGCTGGCAAAGAGCGCCACCCAGGATGACCAGGATGACCAGACCCCTGGACGCTGGCCATCACCGGCATCGGTGCCTGTGCTCATCACTTCTTCGCTGCGGTGGCCGCCTTGATATCAGCGACCGACTGCTGGACGGTTTCCAGCTTGACCACGTCGTAACCCGCGTCCTTGATCTCGGCGCTGATGACTTTGCTGTCGAGCTTCTGGCCTTCGCGCGCTTCCACGGCGACGATCTTTTTCTTCAGATCGACGAAGACGACTTTGGCGGCGGGCAGTTTCGACAAGTTGGCTTCAATGCCCTGCGCGCAGAACGCGCAAACCATGCCGTTGACCGTCGCCTTGACGCTTTCAGTGCCAAATGCAGAGCTGAAAAGGCCTGTAGCCAAGGTAATACCTGCGCATGCAGCTATGAATTTAATAGTGTATGAATGTTGGATGCTTGTCATGATGATGCCTTGAATGAATAAGAAAGGTGAAAGTTTGAAAGGTTCAAAAACTCAAAAGATGTACATGAAGTTGAAGCGACCCTGCTTCATCGTGTTCACGCCCAGCTCCACAAAATAGCGCTTGTTGACGAAGCGCAGCATCGGCGTGACTTCGATTTCGTCGGACAGCCCCCGCATGCGCCGCGCTTCAAGAATCAGCCACGGCTGGGTTTCTTCGTAGTCCACTTCGTAAAACGAAAAGCCCGTGCGCATCGAAGCAAAATCGTGGTTGATGCCAGGTGCCCGGTACAGCCGCACGGAACCCGACACATAAAACCGGGTCGTCTCATAGTCGGCCGAAATCCCTGGCGCCAGCATCGTTTTGCTGCCCAAATAATCATTGCCACGAAGCTGCCCCACACCGCCGACAAACCACAGGTTGGCCTGTGAATGCTCACCGTTGATGCGGTGCACCAGCCGGGTGTAGGTCGCCTCAACAAACTCGCGCCGTAGAGTTTTGTCGTCCGAGCGCATGTAAAGCCCTCCCGCACCCACGGCATCGCGCGGCGTGAAAGCATAGTTCGCCCACGCCTCACGCCAGTTCGGGCCGAAGTCGCCCATCGCCATCGTGCTGCCCTTGAACCCCATGGGCCCAGCGTGTGCCGATGCGGCGATCAACAAGGCTAATGTCGTGAAAAAAGTTTTCAATCCCGTCTCCTGATGCGGGCAGCTGCGCGGCTGCCCTTGCTCGAAAACGTCTGCCAGCGTCTGGCAGACGTACCTGTGGCGTGGAGATCAGGAAATGGGTGGTTTGAAGCTGGAAAAGCTGTCGGCGCTGCTGAAGCGGTAGCCGGTGGCCAGCGGCGCGAGATGAGGCGCGAACGCAAGGGCTGAAGCACCAGGCCATGTCGATGTGGCCAGCGCCAGGCACAGTTCGCAGGTGTCGCAGGCATTGCAGTGAACACCACTAACTTGTGCTTCCCTATCGGCAGCCGCGTTATCAGCAGACTGCGCGTGCATAGGGCAATCTGCGGCCATCGACGCATCGGAGTCCGCCACCGTGCCGGTCGATTCTGCGGTTGGTGCTTTCTGCGCTTTTGCAACGACCTGCGAAGCCATGTCAACCGCCATGGCGTTGCCCATCCAGCCGCGTACCGGCAAAAGCGCAATCATCAGGGCGAGCAGCAAAATCCGCATGAATAGATGATACCGGCGAACGCCAAAAGTTTCACGCCGTGACGTGCCGGCACATGAGGGGTTGAGGCGGCTTACTTTGCCGGCTCGATTTCCGTCACCATCATCGCGCCGCCGGCTTTCTCGGCCTTGAAGCGAACCTTGTCGCCGGCTTTCACTTTTTCAAGCATGGCAGCGTCTTTGACCTGAAACACCATGGTCATGGGCGGCATGTCCATGCTCTTGATCTCGCCATGCTTGAGCGTGATTTTCTTGCTGGCCACATCAACCTTGCGGACTTCCGCTTCGGTCATGCCGGCCATGCCAGCGGCGCCAGCCATTGGCATTTCTTTTTTTGCATCGTCTTTCGTCATCGGCGCGCCCGCGTGGGACATGGCGTGCGACGCGCCGGCTCCAGCGATGAGAGCGCCAGCGACGATCAGGCTTTTAAGGATGTTGCGGTTTTTCATGAGATTTCCCTTCAGGATTTAAAAGATGATTTTGGAGACGATTTTGGAAAGGATGGGGCGACAGGCAGCGCGGGATAAGACTGATAAACGCGCGAACTGCCATCGGCGAGGACGAGCATTACTTCAAAGGCGTCACGGGTATCGCCCATCTCCATGCCAGGCGAGCCCACAGGCATGCCTGGTACCGCCAACCCGACGGCTTTGGGCTTTTCGCGCAGCAACCGGCGCACTTCACTGGCGGGCACATGGCCTTCGAGCACATAGGCTCCCAACTGCGCGGTGTGGCAAGAACCAAACTTCGCGGGCAGACTCAGCTTCTGGCGCACGGGCGCGGTATCGGGAACGTCATGGGTCACGACCTGAAAGCCATTGCTTTGCAGATGCGCCACCCAGTCCTTGCAACAGCCGCAGTTGGGCGTCTTCCACACGGTGATCCTGTCAGGATTCGTGGCAGCCAGCGTCACTACAGGGTGAGCCAAGGCGATTGCGCTTAAGGCTGCCAGCGGCAACCGGAAGGCCAACCGGCGGGAAACGCTGTGGCTGGTATCAAGGTTTGTGATCGGCACGTGGGTCTCCTTTGGGTTGCGTTTTGTTGCTGGCCACATTGATCCGGCCTTTCATGCCCGCGTCGAAGTGACCCGGCTGCAGACAGGCGAAATCGACGTTGCTGGCCCGGGTGAACTGCCAGATGATTTCGCCGGTTTTTCCGGGATCGACCGTCACCATGTTGGGTTCGTCATGCTCCATCTCGGGGTTCTTTTTCATCAGTTCGGCGTGCTCTTTAAGGTCTTTTTGCGTGCCCAGCACCATCTCGTGCTTCACCTTGCCCGAGTTTTTGGCGATGAAGCGAATCGTTTCACCTTGCTTGAAAGTGAAAACCGACGAATGAAAGCGCATGTCGTCTTTCATGTCGATAGTCACCGTCCGCGTGACTCTGGAAGCCGCACCCGGCTTGCCAACGGCGTCGTCGCTATGGCCGCCGGCGTGGTCGCCCCCCGCCATGACGGACATGGCCAGAAGCAGGCCTGAGGTGGCCATCAGGCTATTGCGAATTGTCATCAGAGGCCTTTCTGTGCGGGGATATTGAAAAATGAACCCAAATGCCCTGTCGCCCAAGTAATTGGTGCAACAGCGGCTACGAATTTAATAGCGTTTGAAGTTTTCATGACTTTACTTTCCAAAAGGATATTGGGGGATAGTGGGAACAGACGATCAATGCTTCATCGTTCCCATGACGGGCTTGCGGACTTTGACTTCCACTTCTTTTTGCGGCATGTTTTGCGCCTTCATGGTCTGGCCTCCATCGGCCGCGAAACGCGCCGGGCTGGGCAGGGCGCCGGTCCACTCATACGCCACCTCGCCTGCGAGGTGCTGGTACCAGCCCGGGTCTTTGTAGTCGCCCGGCTTCTGGTCCTTGCGAACCTTGACCATGCTGAACATGCCGCCCATCTCGACACTGCCGAAGGGGCCGTCGCCGGTCATCATCTTGGCGGTGTTGTCGGGCAGCGGCATCTCCATCTCACTCATGTCAGCCATGCCGCGCTCGCCCATCACCATGTAGTCGGGAATCACGTCGGTGATGTCTTTCACAATCTTGCGGTGGTCAACGCCGATCATGGTCGGCACGTCATGGCCCATGGCGTTCATCGTGTGATGGCTCTTGTGGCAGTGAAAGGCCCAGTCGCCTTCTTCATTGGCGACGAATTCGATCTGCCGCATCTGGCCCACTGCCACGTCGGTCGTCACTTCCGGCCAGCGCGATGACTTCGGCGTCGGCCCGCCATCGGTGCCGGTCACCATGAACTCGTGGCCGTGCAGGTGAATCGGGTGATTCGTCATCGTGAGGTTGCCGAAGCGGATACGCACCTTGTCGTTTTTGCGTACCACCAGCGGGTCGATGCCGGGGAAGACGCGACTGTTCCAGCTCCACAGATTGAAGTCGAGCATCGTCATGATCTTCGGCGTGTAGGCGCCGGGGTCGATGTCGTAGGCGTTGAGCAGAAACACGAAGTCGCGATCGACCTCATCAATCAGCGGGTGTTTGGCTTTTGGGTGCGTGATCCAGAAGCCCATCATGCCCATCGCCATCTGCGTCATTTCGTCGGCATGCGGGTGGTACATGAAGGTGCCGGGCCGGCGCGCGACGAATTCATAGACGAAGGTCTTGCCCGGCATGATGGATCTTTGCGTCAGGCCTGACACACCGTCCATGCCGTTGGGCAGCCGCTGGCCGTGCCAGTGCACGCTGGTGTGTTCGGGCAGTTTGTTGGTGACGAAGATGCGCACGCGGTCGCCTTCGACCACCTCGATGGTCGGGCCAGGGCTCTGGCCGTTATACCCCCACAGATGCGCCTTGAAGCCGGGCGACATTTCGCGCACCACCGGCTCTGCGACCAGATGAAATTCCTTCACACCGGCATTCATGCGCCAGGGCAGTGTCCAGCCGTTGAGGGTAACGACGGGGTTGTAGGGCCGGCCAGTGGCGGGCACCAGCGGCGCCATGGTGTCGGGTTTGGTTTGCAGCACCGGCTCGGGCAGGGCCGCCATGGCGACCCGACTGACAGCGGCGGCAGCGACGGCGGTGGTGATGGCGCCGGCACCGGTTAAAAAGTTTCTTCGGTTGTTCATGGGGGATCCGTTATTTTTTTCGGCTGCGCGGTCAGTGACCGGCGCCTGAGCTGAAAGTGCCAGCGCCAGGGGCGGCCACTGAGGCGCCCATCGAAGCGGGCTTACCGGTAATCGTTGACGCCAGCGCCGCGTCGGCCAGCCAGAACTGCTGGTAGGCGTTGATGGCGGCGATCACGCTGGTGATCTGCGCGCGGTTGTCGGCCAGCAGCTCGAACACGCCGATCAGCATGCCGTTGTAGCGCAGCACGTTTTCGTCCGCCATGGTTTTGCGCAGCGGCACGATTTCGTCGCGGTAGTGTTTCGCCACGTCATAGGCGGTGCGGTAAGCCGAATAGCTTTCGCGCAGTTGCGAGGCGGCGCCGCGCACGGTGCCTTCATAGCGATTCACGGCGGCCAGCGATTGGGCATTGAAGGTGTCGCGCCGGGCGTTGCCCCAGTCGAAGATCGGCAGGCGAATACCCAGCTCGTAGCCCTTGCGCGGCGTGCTGGTGCCGGCGGCGTTGTCAAACACTGTGTCGCGGCGAATGCCGAGTTCCACATCGACCAGGCTGCTCAGGAGATTCAGGCCCTGCGATTTGCCGGCCACGTCAAGCTGCATGCGCGCGAGCTGCACATCCAGCCGCTGCTCGGTTGCTGTGGTGCTGACCGCTGCGCTCTGACGCGCCTCCTTTGGCAAATCAGGCAGACGCTCTGGCAGCTTTAATTGGCCGGCTTGCTCGTCGGTCAGTCCCAGCAGGCGCGTCAGCTCTTCTCTAGCAGCGGTGGCTGCATGTTGGCTTGATGCCAGCTGGGCAGTCGCATCGGCGTAGAAAACCTGTTGCCGTGCCCGTTGCAGCTTGTTGAAGTTGCCGACCTGCTGCATGCGGCGGGCCAGCTCGGCGCTGGCTTGTGCCGTGGTGTTCACCTGGCCGGCATAAGCCAGCGATTGTTGGGCCGAGACCGCCCGTACCCACGCCTGGCGTACCTGCGTGACCTGGTCGACCACACTGGACGTGAGCTGCACCTGGGTCTGCGCAATCTGGCCGCGTGCAATGCTGATGCGCCGGGGCAAGGTCAGCAAATCAAGCAGGCCGAACGACAGCAGCCGGCCAATTTCCAGTTCATCGCCGAAGCGTACGCGCTCGAATGTGAAAAGCGGGTTGGCGATGCGGCCGTTCTGGTTGGCCTGCGCCATATCGGCCCAGCTTTGCGCCAGCAGGGTTTGCACTGCAGGGCTGTTGCTGAGGGCCAGTTGCACGGCCCCGTCCATGCTCAGGGGTTTGGCCAGCAAATCGGCGCTCAGCGCTCCTCTGGCCTGCTGCTGCTGCGCCGTGCGGCTCAGCTCGAGCTTGCCCTGCGTAAAAGCCTGACTGGTCTGATTGGTGTCCTGCACCGTCTGGTCGATATTCACCGATGCACAACCGGCCAGTACCAGCGCGGCCGTGGCCAACGCGCTCAAGTGAAAGATTTTTTTCATCGTGGTGTCTTTCACGGCTTGACTGGCTTTGCATCAGACGCCGGCTTGGCGTCAGGCGCAGGCATGCTGCCAGCACCGCGCGTATCAGTCTGCTGCGCTTCTTTGGCGTATTCGCGCCAGCCACCGATTCGGCCCGTGCTGTCGTTGGCCTGTTTCCAGTCGATGATTTTTTCGTCGGTGTAGGGCTGGTAGCCTTCCATCGCCGAGCGGTAGGGGGCAGGCGGCCTTGGGGAAATCGCCGAAGAGGGCGGCGACGCGGGCAATAGCGCGGACGGTGACGCGGACGGTGACGCGGTTGGCGATGTTGGCGATGTTGATGGTGCAGGCGCGGTGCTGGCCTGCGCACGGGCCACGCCGACGTGGAACGACAGGGCGGGCAGAGCTGCAATGGCCAGCACAGTGATGCTGGCGCAGCGGCGGTCAATAAAACGAATATTCACAAAAATCTCCTGATGACTGGCGAGCGATTGAAAAAATCGCAATGATCGGGGACGCGGCCTGGGAAAAGGCGGTGCCCGACGCAAGTGAAGGCCCAATACGGGCCTTGAGATCAGGAAATGGGTGGTTTTTGGCCGAGTGCAGCTTCTGCACTGGCAAATTGGGCGGCGGCCAGAGAAGGCAGCCTGAAAGAAGCAAATACCGGCTGCACCGGATCGAATGCCAGAGAGAGCGCAACCGTGTGGCAAGCCTGGCAGGCTTGGCAAGAACCATGGCTGTCCGATGAGTGGCACTGTTCGGTCGCAACGTGACCTGCGCAAGCGCTTGCTGTCGTTGCCGCTTCCTGCGCCGCTACAGTCTCATGATGAGAATCGAAATGCACCGAAGCCCCTGAATTATCAGCGTAAGCCGCTATATTTTTTGTAGCGCCGGCATGGTGGCTCAGCCCCGGTTCAGCCTGTGAACGCTCTGCCGCAGCCTGGGCTGCCATCTGTATCGCCATTTCCGTCGCCATCACGTCACCCGCAAAGCCGCGCAGTGGCAGCAAGGCGATCATGAGAGCAAAGAGAAAAATGCGCATCGGCTAATGATAGGTCAAAGTGCCAAGAAGTTCCCGTCACTGTGATTTGGCATAGTGATTCAAGGTTTGAATTACGGCGTCAATCAAACGACCACCAGCAGCATCCACCCGGCCATCGCCACCATGCCGACGTCTTCCACAATCGTGACCGTACTCATCGGCAGCTTGAATACCGTGCCCAGGCAGGCGCACTGAATGCGCGTTTTGTTCATCACCGCGCGAATCACGCCGATGGCCGAGAAACCCATCACGATGACCGTGACCCAGTTCGTCAGCAGCGGGTTGAAGTTGACC
>JANPFZ010000406.1:0-2311 GCA_031423655.1 Polaromonas sp. | reverse complement strand
GGCCAACCGGGTGTGAAGCCTTTTTGCTGTCACACGCAAAGGCCCCGCTCAGGGAGGAAAAGCGGGATGCTGCTATCGCTAAATAACAGCACGTTTTTATTTTATGGTGTTTGGCATTCCCCGTTTTTCTGAAATTAATGTAGTCAATTGTCGGTTTAACGCTTAAGTTCTTACTCTTGCGGGTAAGTACTTATTCTGAAAATTGACCCCGATCAAGATTCATAAGATTTAGCGAAAGATCTCGTCAGAACGCCTGATGCCCGTCATTTCGCATGCCTCCCTTTGGCTGTCAGGCGCGCGAAGGCTGGCGCAACGCAGACGTGATCTGCAAAGCAATTTTTTCGGGCGCAAACAGCTTGCTCGACAAAGCCTTGCAGCGCAAGGGAAGCTCTGCATCTTTCGCTATATCTTCAACCAGTCCAGTCAGCAGATCTGCAAGGTCACCCACCGATTGACTAACGCAAACCCGTCCCACCCGCGCCTGCTCAACGATTCCTACCAGGTCATTGCCCGGGTTAATGCTGGCGAGCACCGGTAGCCCAGCCTGCATGTACGACACAAATTTGCCTGGGATGTTGTGCGTCTTGTGTCGAGGGTCGAGCGCCACAATTCCTGCATGACATTGCGCGTACAAGCCGGGTATCTCCTGCGGATCAATCTCGTCATGAAACACGACGTTGTCCAGTCCGCGCCAGGTTGCATCGGCCTTTATCAGCCGCGCATCGCTGCCACGCCCCACAAATAGAAAACCGATATCTCTGCGACTGCGCATACGTTCGGCAAGATCAATCAAAATCTGCATGCCCTGCGCCACACCCATGTTTCCGGCATAGACAAAGATGGTTCGCCCAACCAAGGGGCTGCTGGCCACCGAAATGCTGCAGCCGACGACGGGCGCCTCGGCAAGCCAGTTCTGCAGCACTTCCAGACGGCGTCTGCTATCGGCAGCCCAGGCGCCGAAATAAGCCAAATTGCCCGGTGTCTGCACGCCGATGCAGTCGGCCACCGTGTACTGGTAACGCTCAATCGCTTTAAAAAACCGATAGGGCATGCCCCTGCCAAGCAAACCCATGTCCACCGCCCATTCAGGAAAGATATCGCGAATGATCAGATAGCTGCGACAAGCACTCGATTTTTTCAACGCATTGGCAAGGGGGCCAAGGAAAATCGTAGGCGCGTACCAGATAACACCCTGCCACTGCACGTTGGCCAGCGGGCTTTTTCGCAGGTTCCTCAGCATGACGAACGGCATCAAAAATTCAGCCAGAGTTCGGCGTGCGTAGCCGACATCCTTGGTCTGCGGCGCCTTTAGCCGCAATACCTCAACGCCATTCATCAGCTCAAGCAGCCAAGGCTTTTCAAGCCCAGAAGCGGGAATCATCACGGTCAGGTGGTGGCCCTGCCTGACCAGCTCGTGCGCCAGGTCCCGCAGTTGCACGGCTGCAGATGAACGCAGCGGCGGAAAAGCATCAGCGATCAGTGCGAGACGCATTGAAACGCCCGACGCTCAGTACTTTTTCCAGACCACGCGGTTAACATACTCTGTATAGCTGTGAATGATGCGCAGCACCTTGTCTGAAACATTGGGCATGCTGTAGTCAGCCACCTGGCGCAATAGTCGTTCATCGCCGCGCGGCTGGCTCTGCAAAATTGACAGCCCCTGCATGACGCGCTCCACCTCGAGGCCAGTCATCATCACGGCGGCTTCTTCCATTCCTTCCGGGCGTTCGTGCGCCTCGCGCAAGTTCAGCGCCGGGAAGTTCATGATCGACGACTCCTCGTTAATGGTTCCACTGTCTGACAGCACTGCTCGCGCGGAAATTTGCAGCTTGTTGTAGTCGGTAAAACCGAGTGGCTTTAGAAGCTGCACGCGCGCGTGAAACTTCACACTCAGGGCGTCCACGCGTTTTTGAGTGCGCGGGTGGGTCGATACGATGACCGGCAGGCTGTACTGCTCTGCCACCGAGTTCAAAACCTGCACCAATTTTCCGAAGTTAACGTCCGAATCAATGTTCTCCTCGCGGTGCGCACTCACCACAAAAAATTCGCCCGCTGCAAGCCCCAGGCGGTCCAGAACGTCAGAAGCGACGATGCCCGGGCGGTAGTACGCCAGCACCTCAGCCATCGGGCTGCCGGTCTTGATAACCATGTCCGGGGGCAGACCCTCCCGCAACAGGTATTCACGGGCAATCGAGCTGTAGGTCAAGTTAATGTCTGCCGTGTGGTCCACGATACGGCGGTTAATCTCTTCAGGCACGCGCTGATCAAAACAGCGGTTACCCGCTTCCATGTGAAACACCGGTACTTTGCG
>JANPFZ010000405.1:0-2478 GCA_031423655.1 Polaromonas sp. | reverse complement strand
CAGCGCCTCGGGGCTGGTGGCAAACAGGCTGTAGGTCGTCAGCGTGGCCGTCATCGTCACCGCCATGAAGGTGTCAAGCAGCGCCGCCGGGTAGTAGGCCAGCACGGCGCGCTGGCTGGCTTCGTCCTGAAAACTCTCGGCCTTGCGTTTGGAAAAACCGAGGAACAGCGCGACAAAAATGCCGGTCAACAGCAGCCAGCGCGAAGGCGGTATGCCGACGGCCACGGTGCCGGCCAGCAGGCGCAGCATGAAGCCGGTCGCGATGATGGACACGTCGAGCACCGGAATCTGTTTGAGCCGCCACGAGTAAGCCAGATTGAGCACGGCATACAGGCCCAACAGCAGCAGCAGCACCCGGTTGTTGGCAGCCAGCAGCAGCCCGGCTGCCAGCAGCGCGGCGGCCAGTGCCAGCGCCACAGGCGCCGACACAGCGCCGCTGGCCAGTGGGCGATGGCACTTGCGCGGATGCAGCGCATCGCTGGCGCGGTCATGCCAGTCATTGACGATGTAGATCATGCTCGACAGGCAGCAAAACGCAGCAAAGGCAAGCAGCACGCGCAGCGTCAGCGGGCCATCGCTCCACGACTGGCTGAACACCAGGCCGGCAAAAACGAACGCATTTTTCAGCCAATGGTGCGGCCGCATCAGGCGGACCAGCGCCAACGCGCCTGACGTTCGGACTGGCGGGGAAATCGGGTGAGGCGAAGGAGGCGGCGAAGGCATCGGGCGTAGGGAAAGCGTCCGGCACGGAGGCAATGCTCGAGCATAACTGAGTCGCCCGAAGCGCCGCAGCGCGACACATGGGACGCACTGTCGCATTCCCCCCGATGGACCCACAGACACCTGGTCACTCCACCGGGAAGGCATCTTGCTATTAATTGAAGAGCGGCTTACCCATGTATTCACTGGGCTAGCGACCTGAAACGCGCTTGAAATTACCTAAAACGGCAGGCTCACGCCCCGGTAGTCGATCAGGCAACCCGTGTCGCTTGATGACGCGTTTTCAAGCACCCGCAGCAAATCTCCAGCCGCCGCTTCAGCAGGGCGCACGTTCAAGCCCGTTTTCGCAAACGGCTGGCTCAGCGCCGTATCGACCGTGCCCGGATGAAGCGCTACGCACACGCTTTCCTTATTGCGGCGCGTCAGCTCGATGGCTGCGGTCTTGACGAACTGGTTCAGCGCCGCTTTCGACGCCCGGTAGCCGTACCAGCCACCCAGCGCGTTGTCGCCGATGCTGCCGACTTTGGCCGACACGAAGCCCGCCACACAGCGCCCGCTTTTGGGCAGCAACGGCAAAAAATGCTTCATCACCAGCGCCGGGCCGATCGCATTGATGGCAAAGACATGCTGCAGGTAGGCGGCGTCTAGGTGGCTCCAGCTGCGCTCGGGCTGGCCGGGCTCACCGTGCAGGAAGCCGCTGGCGACGATTAGCAGGCGCAGCTCGCAAGCCGATTCAACGCATGCCTGGCTGACCTGCTGCGCTGCCAGGGCGATGCTGCTGTCCTGCAGATAATCGAGCTGCACTTCAGCGCTGCGGCCCAGCCCCAGCACCTTTGCGTACATCCCGCTTTGCCGCAGGTGGGCCAGCAGCGCGGCGCCCAGTCCACCGCCCGCGCCAATGACAACGGCAATTCCATCGGGCTTTTCAGTCATGCTGCTTGCTATCAAACAAATAGCTGTCTGCACATATATCTGCTGGGCTAGAGGTCATTTTCATGCTCAATCAAATCGAAATGGCAGGATGAAAGCGTGGTACGGCATCAAGCCTCATCCATAAACCGCACCTTGACACTCTTGCCCTTGACGCCTCCGGCGCTGAGCTTTTGCTGTGCCTGGCTGGCAATGGCACGGTCAACGGCGACGTAGGTAGAAAACTCGTTGACGTTGATCCTGCCGACCTGCTCGCGGGTGAATGGCGGCACGTCGCCGGCCTCGCCGGTGAGTGCGCCCAGCACGTCGCCGGCGCGAATTTTTTCCTTGCGGCCGCCGACGATTTGCAGCGTGATCATGGGCGGCAGCAGCGGCTCCTTGCTGGCGGGCGTCAGTTCGGCCAGCTTGTGCCATTCGGATTCGGATTTTTGCAGCTGCTCGATCTTGCCGACCGAGCCCATCTCGTCCATGCTCGCGAGGCTGATGGCCCAGCCCTCTTCATCAGCGCGGCCGGTGCGGCCGATGCGGTGAATGTGAATTTCCGAATCTGGTGTCACGTCAACATTGATGACCATCTCCAGCTGCGAAATGTCGAGCCCGCGCGCCGCCACGTCGGTCGCCACCAGCACCGAGCAACTGCGGTTGGCAAATTGCACCAGCACCTGGTCACGCTCACGCTGCTCCAGTTCACCAAACAGCGCCAGCGCGCTGAAGCCCTGGCTTTTCAGCAAGGCCACCAGCGCGCGGCACTGCGACTTGGTATTGCAAAAGGCCAGCGTGCTGGCCGGGCGGTAGTGGCGCAGCACCTGGGCCACGGCATTCAGGCGC
>JANPFZ010000404.1:0-5997 GCA_031423655.1 Polaromonas sp. | reverse complement strand
CCGTTTTCGCATGCGGTTTTGAAGCCGGGCGCGCTGAATTTGTTCAACGGCCTTGGCAAAATCGCCGCCCTCGGCATCAAGGTCAGCCGCCATTGCACGTATCACGGCGTGGCGCTGAATGTGGCGATGGACCTGGAGCCGTTTTCGCGCATCAACCCGTGTGGGTATGCGGGTCTGCAGACGACGGACTTGTGCGCCTTGGGCGTGAACGTAACGTGGGATGAAGCCGCCGGGGTGCTAGCCGACAAGCTGGTGGCGCGGCTGGCACCGTGAGGCAGCACGCACACGCGCGCCACAGATTGACCGACTTTGCGACAATACGGCGATGAGCACACCAGAAGTCGTCCGTGACGTTCAAACCGTCGAAAACTACAACCCGCTGGCCAAGCAAAAGGCGGCCGCCAAGCTGTCGCGCATCCCGGTCAAGGTTGAGCGCGCCGAGGTGCTTAAAAAGCCGGAGTGGATTCGCGTCAAGGCCGGCAGCCCGACCACACGCTTTTATGAAATCAAGCAGATTCTGCGCGAAAACAAACTCAACACGGTCTGCGAGGAAGCCAGCTGCCCGAACATCGGCGAATGTTTCGGCAAGGGCACGGCAACCTTCATGATCATGGGCGACAAATGCACGCGGCGCTGCCCGTTTTGCGATGTGGGCCACGGCCGGCCGGACCCGCTCGATGCGGACGAGCCTTTGAACCTGGCCAAAACGATTGCCGCGCTCAAGCTCAAATACGTGGTGATCACCAGCGTGGACCGCGATGATCTGCGCGACGGCGGCAGCGGCCATTTTGTCGAATGCATCCTGAAAATTCGTGAACTCTCACCGGGTACGACGATTGAAATTCTGGTGCCCGACTTTCGCGGCCGCGATGACCGCGCACTCGAGATTCTGAAAGCCGCACCGCCCGATGTGATGAACCACAACCTGGAAACCACCGCGCGGCTATACAAGGAAGCGCGCCCCGGCAGCGACTATCAGTTCTCTTTGAATCTGCTGAAAAAGTTCAAGGCGCTGCACCCCAGCGTGCCGACAAAAAGCGGCATCATGGTCGGCCTGGGCGAAAGCGACGAAGAAATTCTGCAGGTGATGCGCGACATGCGCGAGCACGACATCGACATGGTGACGATTGGCCAGTACCTCGCGCCTTCCCTGTCGCACCTGCCGGTGCGCCGCTACGTCCACCCCGACACCTTCAAGATGTTTGAGCTTGAGGCCTACAAGATGGGTTTCACGCACGCAGCCGTGGGCGCGATGGTGCGGAGCAGCTACCATGCCGACGAGCAGGCGCATGCGGCTGGTGTGGGCGACAAAGTAGCGACGTTTGCCGATCAAGCTGCCGGTGTGTGAGCGCGTCCGGATTTTTCCTGAACCCGGCGTCGCTCGCGGCCCAGGTATCGGCAGCCACCTATGAACGCGGCCTGGGCGTTTACCGCAACCAGCTGGTACTCGACTACGCGCTAACTGCAGTCAACAGCCGGGAGTGGAGCCTTGCGGGTGCTGTGCAGGGCAGCGGACGCGAAATTTACGACGTGTCGGTCACGGTCGAAGCCTCAGCCCAAGGCGAAGTCACCTACTTCAATGGAAGCTGCAGCTGTCCGGTCGGACGTGACTGCAAGCACAGTGTCGCGCTGGCCATCAAGGCGGCCTACAAATCGGGCGGTTTCCGGGCATTCACTTCGCAGACGACGCAGACCACCTTGCCAGAGCCAGCCAAAGACCAGCGGCTGAATCCGCAGGAGCTGGAAGCGCTGAAAGAGGCCCAAAAAAAGTTGCAGGCCGAAGCCAGATTCCTGCGTGAGGCCCAGCAAGCCGAAGGCAAGGTCAATCAGTGGCTGGACTTGTTTGGGGCCGAGACGGAGACAACCGGCGCGACCTGTTCTTCTGACACTGCCGACCACGACCAGCACCTCGTCTACACGCTCAGCACGGCTTTGTCAGGCGCGCAAAAAATACTCAAACTTGGCTCTGGTTTCACGCGGCGGCTGCTCAATGGCAACTGGGCCAAAGTGAAATCACAGCGCTACTTGAACCCGGACGACCTGAGTGCGCAAGACATCGAAATCTTCCGCTTGATCGACAGCCTGACACCGCGCCAGTACAGCTACGCCAGCGCCAACAACCAGGCCGTGCTGGCTGGCTCCAGCGGCATGCTGGCGCTGCAGCTGGCGGCCAATACCGGGCGGCTGTATGCGGCTGTGAATGAGCGTTTGCAGGGCGAAGCTCTCCAGCTGGGGCCAGCGCAAGGGCTGCGTTTTAGCTGGCAGGAGATCAAGCCGCGCAGCAGCTCGGCAGACCCCAGGTTGCTGGCCGACCCGCTGTGGGTGCTCACGCCGGAACTGGCGAATCCGCAAGGCGATCTGGAATGGTTTGCCAATGCCCCGCCGCTCTACCTTCACCCTTCAGCCGGGCTGTGCGGCGGCGTGGAGCTGCCGGGTGTTTCCAGCGAGCATCTGTCGCTGCTGATCAAGGCGCCGCCGATTCCGCAGTCGGCCTTCGCCAAACACGAAACCACATTGCTGCGGCGCCTGGCCGGCGTGCCCTTGCCGCCGATGATCAAGCCGCCCACGGTGCTGCAGGGCATCACGCCGGTAGCGCATTTGCGCATCAGCCGCGTGCTAGATGCCGACGTGGACATGCTGGGCTTGCTGCGCGCCACGCTGCGTTTTGACTACGCCGACCTGATGTTCTACGGCGCGCACAACCAGAATCCGGTGCTCCTGGAGCTGCCTGCGCTCGATACGGGAGAGCCCGCCGTTCGCGCTCTGGTGCACAGGGATTTGCACTACGAGCAGGCCGCGCACAACACGCTGCGCGGCCTGGGGCTGGCGGGCGACACCCAGGGCCAGTTTTACCTGCCTTTCAGGTCAGTAGCGCAGCAGCAGCGGTGGCTGCAGTGGGCCGACGAAGGTTTTGCAACACTTCAAAATGCCGGTCTGGTAGTTGAGGTGATGCCCGACCTGAAGAACTGGATTGCCCGGGCCGACACGCTTGATGTGCGCATGACGGCGCACGGTGAGGGTGAGCACGACGGCAATGCGGAAGCACCAAGCCGTTCACCGTGGTTTGACCTGTCGCTGGGTATGGCGATTGACGGCCAGCGCCACAACATCTTGCCGCTGCTGCCGCAACTGCTGGCTCAGCTGGGCACCACCGTGCAGGCCGATGCTGCCGCCGCGTCGGGCGATGCGGTCACGCTGCAAATGCCGACCTATGTCTACCTGAAGCAGGAAGCCGGCGACTACCTGCGTTTGCCCACCGAGCCACTTCGACCGTGGCTGCAGGCGCTGCTGGAACTGGTCGGCGAAAAAACCGACAGCAAGGGGCAACTCAAAGGCGACACGCTGAGGCTGTCGCGGCTGGAGGCGCTGCGCCTGGGAGCCTCGCTGGGCGCTGGGGCACGCTGGCAGGGCGCCGACAGCCTGCGCGAGATGGTCAACCAACTGGCAGGGCGCAGCGGCTTGCCAGCCGTAGCGCCGCCTGAAGGCTTGATGGCGACCCTTCGGCCCTACCAGTTGCAGGGCCTGGCGTGGCTGCAGTTCTTGCGGCTTCATGCGCTGGGCGGCGTGCTGGCCGACGACATGGGCCTGGGCAAAACGCTGCAAACGCTGGCCCATGTTCTGACGGAAAAACACGCCGGGCGGCTGGACTTGCCAACGCTGATCATCGCGCCCGTCAGCCTGATGGGCAACTGGCGCAAAGAGGCCGAGCGCTTCACGCCGACGCTGCGCACGCTGGTGCTGCACGGCACCGACCGGCACAGCGCAGCCACCGACATGGCCAAGGCAGACATCGTGATCGCGCCGTATTCACTGCTGCAGCGCGACCGCGAACGCTGGTTGGCGCAGGCCTGGCATTTGGTGGTGCTTGACGAAGCGCAGAACATCAAGAACGCCAACAGTCACGCCGCGCAGGTGGCCGGCGAGCTGAACACCCGGCACCGGCTGTGTCTGTCGGGCACGCCGATGGAGAACCATCTGGGCGAGTTGTGGAGCCTGTTCCACTTTTTGATGCCGGGCTTCCTTGGCAGCCAGGCGCGCTTTAAGCAACTGTTTCGCACGCCGATTGAAAAGCTCGGCAGCAGCGAACAACTGGCGCAACTGCGCCTGCGCATCACGCCCTTCATGCTGCGCCGGCACAAGTCCGAAGTGGCCACCGATCTGCCCGAAAAACAGGTGTCGATTGCCAGCGTGGAGCTGGCCGATAAACAGGCCGATCTGTATGAAACGATACGCCTGACGACCGAGAAAACCGTGCGTGATGCGCTGAACAACAAGGGGCTGGCCAAGTCGCAGATTCAAATTCTTGATGCGCTGCTGAAGTTGCGCCAGGTCTGCTGCGACCCGCGACTGGTACCCGTACCCGCCGCGCAAAAAGTCAGGCAATCCGCCAAGCTCGATCTGTTGATGGAACTGCTGCCCGAGCTGCTGGCCGAAGGCCGCAAGGTGCTGCTGTTTTCGCAATTCACGTCGATGCTGACGTTGATTGAAGAAGAGCTGGCCAAACGCCACTTAAGCTGGGTCAAGCTGACCGGCCAGTCGCAAAAGCGCGACGAGATCATCGAGCGCTTCACGTCGGGCGCCGTGCCGCTGTTTTTGATCAGCCTGAAAGCGGGCGGCGTGGGCCTGAACCTGACTCAGGCCGACACCGTGATTCACTACGACCCGTGGTGGAACCCCGCAGTCGAAACCCAGGCCACCGATCGGGCGCACCGCATCGGCCAGACGCAGCGCGTGATGGTCTACAAACTCGTCGCGCAGGGAACGATTGAAGAGCGCATATTGGCGCTGCAGGAACGCAAGGCGGCGCTGGCCGACAGCATTTACCACGCATCAGCGGCACGCAAAGAACCGCTGTTCACCGAAAGCGACCTGGCCGCCCTGCTGCGGCCGTTGGGGAGCTGACGCCCGCTATGCTGCCCGGCATGCAAGCCAATTTGTCTGCGCTGGGCGCCATCGCTCTATGGGCCCTACTTGCCGCGCTGGGCGTGGCGCTCAAGCACCTGCCGCCTTTTTTACTGACCGGCACCGCCCTGATGGTGGGCGGCTTGCTGGCGGTTCCCTTCGTCATCCGCGACAGGCGCCAGTGGCAGGTCGCGCCGCGCACGCTGGCGTTGGGTGTCTTGACGCTGTTCGGCTTCCACTTTCTGCTGTTCATCGGCTTGCGGCTGGCGCCAGCGGTCGAGGTGAACCTGATCAACTATTTGTGGCCGCTTTTTATTGTGGTGCTGGCGCCGCTGTATGTGCGGGGCCTGCACTTGCGCGGCGCGCATGTGCTGGCGGCGCTGCTGGGTTTCGTCGGCGCGGTGATTGCCATCATCGGCGGGCATGATGCAGCGGGATCGGTGGGGTCAACAGCGGCGTTCGATTCACGCGCCATGCTGGGCTATACGCTGGCGCTGGGCTCGGCGCTGATCTGGGCCAACTACTCCCTGCAAACCAGGCGACTGGCGCAGGCGGGCAAAGGTTTTCCGACCGCGGCGATTGGTCTTTTCGGCCTGGTCGCCGGCGGCTTGTCGCTGCTGTGCCACTGGGCGCTGGAGCCGGCCGTGGCCTTGTCGCTGACGGATGCGGGCCTGCTGGCCGTGATGGGCTTGGGGCCGCTGGGTGCGGCGTTTTATCTGTGGGACAAGGCACTCAAACTCGGCGACCCGCGCCATGTCGGGCTGCTGAGCTACTTCACGCCGCTGGCGTCAACCGCGCTGTTGATGGTGGTGAGCGGCCGGGCCTTGACCTGGAGCGTGGCCGCAGCGGCGGCACTGATTGTGAGCGCGGCGCTGATCGGCACGCGGAGCGAAGACAATGCGGGTTGAAAAATCCAGACCAAATATAAAAACCGCTGCTAGCCCAATGAATACCTGGGTAAGCAGCTATGTTAACAATAGCACTCTGGGAGGAGACTGGGAGCCGGACGCCTGGACCGTGAAGCACACAAGCCGCGCTCTACAAACCGCTAGCCCGGCGCAGCGCCCTGGGTGCCGGTGTAGACCGCGTACAGCG
>JANPFZ010000403.1:0-2492 GCA_031423655.1 Polaromonas sp. | reverse complement strand
GCTACAACAAATCCCGCTGCTTCGAAACCTTCCCCTTCCCCGACCAAGACACCGGCCTCACGCCCGCGCTGCGCACCCGCATCGCCCAACTCGCCGAACAAATCGACGCCCACCGCCGCGGCGGGCGTGGAGCCCGCGGCTCCAAAGCCAACCAGCAGGCCGCGCACCCCGGCCTGACGCTGACCGGCATGTACAACGTGCTGGAAGCGCTGCGGGTCGAACGTGAACTCACCGCCAAAGAAAAAACCATCCACACGCAGGGCCTGGTCGGTGTCCTGAAAGAGCTGCACGACGAACTCGACGCGGCGGTATTGCACGCCTACGGCTGGGGAGACTTGACGCAGACCCTTCGACAGGCTCAGGGCGAACGGGAGGAACGTCAGGACGAACGGGGAGACCTGCTCACCCGCCTGGTTGCCCTCAATACCCAACGCGCCGCCGAAGAAAAAGCCGGCCACATCCGCTGGCTGCGCCCCGAGTTCCAGAACCCGCAGGCGCCAGCAGCAAACCAGTCGCTATTAAATCAGGAGCTGCTTGCGCACATATCACATGGGCTACAGGCTGATTTGGCACTCAATGTACCGCCGCCAGCCGCCCAAACCGCCTCAAACCTCACCGCCTGGCCCGGTACGCTGCCCGAGCAGGTCCGAGCCGTGGCGCAAGTCCTCACCACCGCCCCGCAAGCCTTGCCCCTCGCCGCGATAGAAGCCAGCTTCAAAGGCAAAGGCCCATGGAAAAAAGGCCTGCCCCGCATTCTGGAAACGCTGGAAGCGCTGGGGCGGGCGCGGCGTGAGGGAAGCGCTTGGCGGAGCTAAAGGGTGTGCGGATGAGCGCGCTTACTCAGACTCGGGAAGTCTGAGCTGACGCGCATCGCTCGGTACGCTCAAATCTTTTTGCGCGATGGTTCGAATGCCCACCTGCTCCGCACAACGAGCTATGTCGTCGTCGTCAGAGTAGATTTCTTTAACGCCGCGAGACGCCGCACAGGCCACGATCATCCAGTCGTATTTGAACTTGGTGCGCGCAATATCCCTCTGTGTTTTGCTGTCCCAGGCATCAGCGAGCAGCAACGCACATTCAGTCGCTGCCCGGCGATCAAACGGAATCACTTCGAACGTGCTGGAGTTACCCAGTTTTTGAACATACTCGTCCCGAGCTTTGCCAGCTCGAACAAGCAACTCCGTCAAGCAAGGCGACGGTATCAAAATACGCGTGCGGGATTTTGAAAGCCCTTCGACCAGGTGGTCCAAAGCCGCGCGTCTGTTGCCAGCTATTTTGGGATTAAAAAGATCAATGAGATAGGTGGAATCAAAAGCTATACCGGCCATGAATCAAGCTTTTCGTAGTTTTTTTAGTTCTGCTTGAGGGTCGGCAAAGCCGTTCCATAGACTTCCTTCAACAGCTCGCAACGCTTTGATCTCATCGACGAGTCCCGTTTGATCGAGCTGCTCCCAACTCTTGATCCGGAAATCATCCAGCTCCCATATGCGCTCGGGCGTGCGACGCCACTTACCTGATCCTTGCACGCGAACCAGATCGCCGAAGAGGTGCTTAGCCAAGTCACGCGCTATCGCACGTGTGGTTGTGCAGGAATAAATAGCGCCGTCGGTATCCTGCAGAGTGAGCGGCACCGTGTCATCCTTGCCCCCGACCCTGATGACCGCTCCGACTAACTCGCCTGCTTCGTGGACGACCGCTTCATCAGCAAGTGGCGTTTTACAGCCGGGAAACTGAATCAACTGTGCGCCGCCCTTGACTCTGAGCACTGCCGACGCGTTGTCTTCGCGAAGCATCGCATTAATGTTTTGTACCGAGCTTGCCAAATCTTTTGGTGCATCAGCCGTGCCGACCAGTTTGAGACGGGTACTCACCCTGCGCGCACTGGCCTCCTGAACGTGGATTTCAGGTATCGCACTGCCTTTGCGTACCTTCAGAAAATGCACGTGTTCCTTATGGCCAAACACAACCGCCAGCCTAGCCAGATAGTCGGCAAGCCGCGCCATTGGAAGCGTATCTGGCTTCCAGGCGTCTATTCGAAAGTCGTAGATGGTAGGTAGGGTCACGATATCGGGATTATTTCACTAAGCGGCAGGTTCGTCACGAAACAATTGCACTTGATGAGCACCAACTTGCTATTAACTTCGGAGCTGCTTATGCACGTATTTATTGGGCTGCAGGCCGATTCGGCATCAAACCATGCCCACAAGGCAGCCTCAATCGCCTTCAAAGCACCGCCTCCAGCCCCTTGCGGTCAAGCAAACTCAGCAGCTTCAACGACGGCCCGCTCGGGTGCTTTTCACCAGCCTCCCATTTCCGCACGGTAGAAAGGCTGGTGTTCAACACGGCGGCCAGCACGGCCTGGCTCAATTGAAGATGGTCACGCAGTGCGCGGATTTTCTCGCTGTCGTAGTCGGGTACCGGCTGCAGGCACAGTGCGTCGAACTTGTGCATGTTGCGCTTGTGAATGAAGCCGAGGCGATGAAGATCAACGG
>JANPFZ010000402.1:0-2364 GCA_031423655.1 Polaromonas sp. | reverse complement strand
CGCGAGCGGCTCAACACCGACTCTGTCCACTACGGCGGGAGCAACACCGGCACCCCGCTGGGCATCGCCACGGCAGAGCCGACGCTCTGGCACGGTCAACCGCACTCCATCCTGCTGACCCTGCCGCCGCTGGCCACGGTCGTGCTCGAATGGACCGCGTGAACAACAGACAGCCCGTCCTGCTCCCCGGCCGGCCGTGGCCGCTGGGTGGCACCTGGGACGGCCAGGGAATCAATTTCGCGGTGTTTTCAGCCCACGCGCAGGCCATGGCGCTGTGCCTGTTTGACGATACCGGCACGGTTGAAGTCAGCCGCCTGATGCTGCCCACCCACACCAACGATGTCTGGCACGGCTACCTGCCCGACGCCGCGCCGGGTCTGATTTACGGCCTGCGTGCCCACGGCCTGTGGCGGCCGGACCGGGGCCACCGCTTCAACCCTCACAAACTGCTGCTCGACCCGTATGGCCGGGAAGTCGTCGGCGACTTCGAGTGGCGCGATGAACACTTCGGCGCCGACCGCCGGCACCCGCTGCACATGGACACGCGTGACAACGCCGCTGTGGCGCTCAAGGCCCGGGTGGTTCATGACCGTTTTGACTGGGAAGGCGACAAGTCACCGGCCGTTGCCTTGCAGGACACCGTGCTGTACGAACTGCATGTCAAAGGCTTTTCCAGACTGAATCCACACCTGCCCGAAGCTCTGCGCGGCACCTATGCCGGGCTGGCCCATAAGGCGTCGGTGGCACACATCAAGCGCCTCGGCGTCACCAGCGTGAGCCTGCTGCCGGTTCACATGGCACTCGACGAAGAGCGGCTGGACGGCATGGGCTTGCGCAACTACTGGGGCTACAACACGCTGGCCTTTTTTGCGCTCAGTCCCCAGCTGGCGTCCGGCCAGCACAGCCTGACACCCCGCGATGAATTCCGCAGCATGGTCAAGACGCTGCATGCGCATGGCATCGAGGTGCTGCTGGACGTGGTGTTCAACCACACCGCCGAGTCGGGAGGAGACGGCCCAAGCTTGAGCTTTCGCGGACTCGACAACGCCAGCTACTATCGGCACCCGCCCGACTCGCCCGCCGCTTTCGAAAATCACAGCGGCTGCGGCAACACGCTGGACATCCGCCAACCGCGCGTCCTGCAGCTGGTGATGGACAGCCTGCGCTACTGGGTCAGCGACATGCATGTCGATGGCTTTCGCTTCGACCTGGCACCCGTGCTTGGCCGGGGCGACCACGGCTTCGAGCCCCACGGTGCATTTTTTACTGCTGTGGCACAGGACCCGGTGCTGTCGCAGGTCAAGCTGATTGCCGAGCCCTGGGACATTGGTCCTGGCGGCTACCAGGTCGGCGCGTTTCCGCGCGGCTGGCTGGAATGGAACGACCGTTTTCGCGATGTCATGCGCGGTTTCTGGCTCCAGGCGGATCACGCCGCCCGCACGCGCGGCGACTTTGCCCTGCGGCTGTGCGCCTCGTCCGACATGTACCAGCCGCGCAACCGGGCCCCCAGCGTGTCGGTGAACTATGTGGTCTCGCACGACGGTTTCACACTGCGCGACCTGGTGAGCTACAACGAACGCCACAACGAAGCCAACGGCGAAGACAACCGCGACGGCCACGGCCACAACCTGAGCCACAACTGCGGCGTCGAAGGCGCGACTGACGACCCAGGCATCAATGCCCTGCGCGGCCGGCTGCAACGCGCCCTGCTCGCCACCACGCTGCTGGCGCAAGGCACGCCGATGCTCTGCGCCGGCGACGAGCTGGGCCACAGCCAGCATGGCAACAACAACCCGTACTGCCAGGACAACGACATCACCTGGATCGACTGGACGCAGGTCGATGAAAACCTGATCGACTTCACCGCCTGGGTGCTGTCACTGCGGCGGCAGCTGCTTCCCTTCGGCAACCACTGGTACAGCGGCCTGACCGACACGCTGGGCCTGCATGACCTGTGCTGGCTGCAGAGCAACGGCGAGGTTTTGCAGGGCCACGCCTGGCACGACAGCAGCGCGCGCGTTCTCGGCTGCCTGATTGGCCAACCGGGCCGGGCCCGGGCACCGCTGCTGCTGCTGGTCAATCCCGACGCCACAGATCAGGACTTCATGCTGCCCGCCGGGATCTGGCAGGCGGTGCTGGACACCTCACAACCGCGTGGTGTCGTCCGTTGGCAGGGGCAAGCCGAAATCCCCTATCCGCTGCCCGCACACAGCCTGTTGCTGCTCGTGGCCGCAGGCACCCACATTACTTACTGAACAGAAAAAGTGACACGCGTCCGATGACCTTGCCCCGCGCCAGCGGCATTCTGCTGCACCCCACTTCATTGCCGGGTCCGCATGGCTGCGGCGACTTCGGCCCGGCCGC
>JANPFZ010000401.1:0-12188 GCA_031423655.1 Polaromonas sp. | reverse complement strand
AAACATGCGGGTGTAGACCTGCCGGTTAAAACCCCGGCCAATGGCCCAGCCGCTGGCGGCAAGATCAAGCGGCGAACAGACCGAAGCCACAGCAGCCACAACCTGCCGCGCCTGGGCGCCCTCTTCCGCAGCCCAGCGCATCAGCGCGTTGCCACCCAGCGAAATACCGACTGCCATCACCGGGCCGGCCTGCTGGCGGGCGAAGCGTTTGAGAATCCAGTCGATCTCGGCAAAATCACCCGAGTGGTAAGCGCGCGGCCCGAGGTTCAACTCGCCCGAGCAGCCCCGAAAATGCGGCACCGCGCAGGCCCAGCCGCGCGAGCGCGCGACATCGGCAAAAGCTTCGGCGTAGTGACTGGCCGACGAGCCCTCAAGACCGTGGAAGACGACCAGAAGTGGCTGCTGGTCATTGCCCAGGCTGGGTACAGCCGTTTTTCCTTGGGGCCGCCCCAAGGAAAAATGCCCTCCCTCGGGGGGCAGCGCAGTACGCGAAGCGACCCGCGTGGGGGCTCCGTCCAGCCAATCCACATCCACAAAGTCGCTGTCAGGGGTGGTCCAGCGCTCCCGGCGAAACAGCGGCTGCTGACCCAAAAAGCGCTGCGAGCGAAGTGCCGCCCAGATCGTCTGCAAATTCCCGCCGGGCAGCCACCAGGGCGCGGCATAGTTCATCGAGGTTTCGATTTCAATACGCCTCAGTGCAGCAGGGTGGGGGTTTCCGAGACTTCCTGCATCTCGCGCGGCGTGCCGGGGCTGGCATGGTGCGCAACCAGTCGCCAGCCTTGCGCTGCCTTGTGATAGACATTGGTTGCCACCACATAGGCAACTCGTGGACCTTCGGCGAACACTTCAATGCGCTCGAGCACGCTGTGTACGCTGGCGCTGAGCGATTCAACTTTTCGAGTTTTTTCCGGGTACGCGTGAATCGCGCCGTTCGAAAACATGGCCTCGAACGCGGCCCGTATCGTCGCCGCTCCGACCAGACGTGCGCCACCGGGATGGATGCAGATGATGTCGTCGTCATCGCCCCAGCAGGCCATCAGTTTTTCAATATCGCCTTGCTGAAGCGCCTCGTAAAACGCAGCCTCGATGTCGTCGGCATTACCGGCCAGACTGGCCGGTGGAACTTTGGGTTTGCGCATAGGCTTGACCGGTTTTGGTTTTTCTATTCTGGAGACATTTGTGTTGCCAGACCGCGATTGTGCCCCCCTTGAAGCCGGCCGCGCACCATGCGCCCGCCGCCCACAAGTCGGCGCGCCATTTCATTACCCGGCACGCCGGTGGCGCCAGCCAAAATAATGCCCTGTAGCGCTCGCCACTGAGCCGTACTGTGGCGCAGCGTGGACTGCAAAACACTTGTTGCCGCATGCGACGTTGAGAGAAGCGATCAACATTGCCTGTGTTAGTGTTGCCATCTGTTCACTGGAGGCTTTGCCATGAGAAACCGTTTTTCGAGTCTTGCCGTGCTGGCGCAATCACTAATCACGCTCGGCTTGGCACTGTTGTTGACCGGCTGCGGCTACAACGATTTTCAGCGCCTTGACGAGCAGACCAAATCGGCCTGGTCGGAAGTGCTGAACCAGTATCAGCGTCGTGCTGACCTGGTGCCCAATATTGTCGCCACAGTGAAAGGCGAAGCTGCCTTCGAGCAGGACACGCTGACCAAAGTCATTGAAGCACGGGCCAAAGCCACATCGATTCAGGTCACACCAGAAACACTGAACGACCCGGTAGCCTTCAGCAAATTCCAGGCCGCTCAAGGTGAACTCGGCAGTGCGCTGAGCCGCCTGATGGTGGTCAGCGAGCGCTACCCGGACCTCAAAGCCAACCAGGGCTTTCGTGACCTGCGCGTGCAGCTTGAAGGCACCGAGAACCGTATTACCGTGGCGCGCAACCGCTACATCCAGACGGTGCAAGAGTACAACGTGCTGACCCGCAGCTTTCCCAACAACCTGACGGCGATGATCTTCAGTTACAACGTCAAGCCCAACTTCACGGTGGCGAACGAGGCGCAAATTTCTGCACCGCCGACGGTCGATTTCAACAAGAAGTGAGCCCACCAGGCAGCGGTTCCAAGCGGCTGTCCACAACTGATGCTCCCTTTGTTCGCGCTCATTCATCGCCTGTTTCTACAGCTGGGCACGCTCTCGCTTGGCGCCCTGCTGTATGCCGCTCTGTATGCCGTGATGATGCCCGCCGCCTGGTCGCAGGACGTGCAGGCGATTCCCGCGCTGACAGCCCATGTCATTGACCAGACCGACACCCTGAACGCCGCGCAGCGCCAGGCGCTGGAGTCCAAGCTCACCGTGTTCGAGCAAAAACGCGGCGCGCAAATTGTGGTCTTGATCGTGGCCACCACCTTGCCCGAAGACATTGCCGCCTTCGCGCAGAGAGTCGGCGACAACTGGAAAATCGGCCGCAAAAATATCGGTGACGGCTTGCTGCTGGTGGTCGCTAAAAATGATCGCAAGGTGCGTATCGAAACAACGAAGGCGCTCGAAGGCGCCCTACCCGACCTGGCAGCGCGCCAGATCATTGACAGCGCGATTACGCCGCGCTTTCGCCAGAACGACTACGCCGGCGGACTTGACGCCGCTGCCGACCAGATCATGGCGCGCATCACGGGAGAAAACCTGCCCGCGCCCGCAGACGGGGGCCAGACGCGCAAGTCAGGCAGTGGATTGAGCTGGACCGACCTGGCAGTGTTTTTGTTCTTTGCCGTGCCGATAGGCGGGCGCGTGCTGTCAAGCATCTTCGGCCGCAAACTGGGCGCGGCAGCGACAGGTGGCGCTGTGGGCGTGCTGGCCTGGCTGTTCACCAGCAGCCTGCTGATTGGCGGCATCGCGGCGGCGGCCGGCCTGGTCTTTGCGCTTGTCACCAGCCTCGGCTCACTCGGCTCGATCGGGCGCGGGCGTTCATCAGGCTGGGGCGGTGGCTTCGGTGGTGGCGCAGGCAGTTGGGGCGGCGGCGGAGGCGGTAGCGCCGGCGGTTTTAGCAGCGGCGGTGGCGGCAACTTTGGCGGCGGCGGTGCGTCAGGCGGCTGGTGAGAAGCATGATCAACAAGCTCAAAACCCTCATCAGGCACCTCTGGCTGGACGCCGACGACACCCGCAGCGCCATTCCGCCCGACATGCTCAAACGCCTGTCGCAGCGCGTGGTGGCCAGCGAGCGACGCCACAGCGGCGAAGTGCGGATCTGCGTTGAGGCATCACTGCCCGCAAGCTATGTGTGGCGGCTGGACAGCAACACCCCCATCGGCGCCTTGAGCCGCCAACGCGCGGTGATGATGTTCGGCAAGCTGCGCGTCTGGGACACAGAGCACAACAACGGCGTGCTGATTTACCTGCTGCTGGCCGAGCACGCGATCGAGATCGTCGCCGACCGGGGCCTGACGAAACACGTCGGCACGGCACAGTGGCAAGAGATGGTCTCTCACATGTCCGCGGCCTTCAAGGCTGGCCGTTATGAAGAAGGACTGACCGAAGCGCTGGGCGAAATATCGGCCGTATTGATGCGGCATTTCGCCATCGACGGCGCAGCGGGCGGGGCGCTCAACCCGAATGAATTACCTGACAACCCGCTATTGATGTAGGGTTGCGATCGCTATCACTTTAATAGCTGGGTGCGCACGTGTTACTTGGGCTAGAGACCTGCGAGACCTTAAGTGTGGCACCTGCCTGCAGAATTTCTGTTTTTTCTGGATGAAGTTCCGGTGCCGCTCTGTCACCCGCCGCAGCGACAGAGCGGCACCGGAACGCATCAACGGGCGCTGTACTAGATTTAAAGCGAGGCTTCGACAATCCCGGCGCGAACGAAGAACAACAAAACCTCGCCTCGTCACCCGCCCCCCGGCAAACACCAAACAACGTCTCCCCCCACCGGATACAAGCGCCGCCCCACCTCCGCCCCCACCATCCAGCCGCCCGTGAATTCCCCAAACGCCGGCAACACCGCCTGCCCCGCCGCCGCCATAAAACACGGCATGCGCAAACTGTCGCGCCCCCGCCCCGCCAGCCGGCACACCGGATGCACATGCCCGGCCAGCACGAAATGCGTGGCGTGCAATTGAGGATGGTGACACAGGGCAAACGGGCCAAGCAGATACGGCTCATTGACCACCTCGATCTGCAATGACGCAGGCGGGTCACCGGCGCGGCTGTCGTGGTTACCGCGCACCAGCGTCATCTCAACAGCGGCATGCCGCTCACGCCATTGATCGAGCGCGGCCATCACCCCGGCGGTGCGGGCTGCCGCCGCATGCAGAAAGTCGCCTAAAAACACAAGCTGCTGCGGTGAATGCTTCACCATCAGCGCGCTTAAACGATCCAGGTTTTCCTGCGTCGTGCCGCCCGGCACCGGCTGGCCCAGAGCGCGGTAGGTCGCGGCTTTTCCGAAGTGCAGATCAGCCATGAAAAGTGTCCGGCTCTGCGGCCACCAGACGGCTCGCTCGGGCAGCAGGTGCAGCTCGACGCCGGCCCAATGAACCTTGCATGCCGATAGGGGCAGCGCGCGATTGATCACGACAGGCGAAGGCGGCAACATCAGGATTTTTTAAATTTCAATTTGCTATTATATTAATAGCTGTTAGCGCAAGTATTACTTGGGCTACAAGCCATTTTACTTGTGATTCGTCACAAAAGCGGTAAGGGTCGCGACGGCTTGCGCTCACGGCGCGGACGCTTGTTGCCGGCGTTGGCCCGGTCAGGCGCGCCTTCCTGGCCAAAAGCGAGCGTACCTTTGACGCGCTCTGAATCGCCGACCATCACGCTGCCGCCCGCCGCCTTTTCAAGCTGCTCGACCATGCGCGCAATCCGGTCCGCAACGCTTTCATTCGACAGTTTCTCGCGAAAACGCTCGACCATCAGCGGAAAAGAAAACGGTGTCGGCCGCACCAGCGCTTTAATCACCAGCTGCTGGGTGGCGATGCGCGCGAGGCTGGCGCGCAGGCGACCAATCTCCAGCTCCTGCGCCAGCAGTTCCTGCTCGGCCTGCAGCAACAATTGATTGGCAGGGTCGTACTTGCGAAAGACCTCATAAAACAGCGACGACGAAGCCTGCAACTGCTTGCTGCTGCGCTTTTCACCCGGGTAGCCCTGAAAGATCAAGCCGGACACACGCGCAATTTCGCGGAAGCGCCGCTGCGCGAGTTCACTCGCGTTCAGGCTGGCCAGCACTTCATGCAAGAGATTGCCCCCACGCTCCCCACTGCGTGTGGTTCGCTGCCCCCCGAGGGAGTCGCTGCGCCTGCGGCCCGGCGAGGCCTCATCCGTGGCCCCGGCTTGGGCCGAAGGAGTCTCATGCTCGCCGTGGGGTTGATTGCCTGGCGTTAGCACTTCGAGCAGCAGCGCCGGCCAGTCGACCTCGGTGGCGCTCAGAAGCTCGAAACCATAGTCGTTCACCGCAATGGAAAACGTGCGCGGCGCATGTTGCGCCACCCGCCAGGCGATCAGATTGGCCAGGCCCAGATGGACATGGCGGCCGGCAAACGGATACAGAAACAGATGCCAGCCTTCGCGGGTTTTCAACACTTCTGCCAGCAGCGTCTGCGGCGTTGGTAGTGCCGACCACCGTTGCTGCAGCTCCAGCAAAGGCCGCACGCATTGGAGTTCAGGCGTGTCGTAGTTTCCCTCGCCCGCATGCGCCAGCTGCTGCACCACCGCATCGGCCAGCGTGGTGGACAGCGGCATGCGCCCACCGTTCCAGCGCGGCACGGCCGGCCGCTTGCCACTGGCGCGGCGCACCCATGCCGTCATGTCATGAATGCGGACCAATTCGAGCAAACGCCCGCCGAATAAAAAGCAGTCTCCGGGTTTCATTCGCGCGGCAAAACTTTCTTCCACCGTGCCGATTTTTGAACCACCGATGTATTGCACCGCCATGCTCGCATCGCTGACGATGGTGCCGATGTTCATGCGGTGGCGGCGCGCCAGACGTGCATCGGGGACGCGCCAGATGCCTTCGTTGTCGGGCACGGCGCGCTGGTAATCGGGGTAGGCCGCCAGCGACGCGCCACCCTGCCGCACGAAGTTCAGCGCCCACTCCCAGCTCGATTCGGGCAGCTCTGCGTAGGCCGCCGTGCTGCGCACTTCTGCGAGCAAATCATCGGCCTTGAACCCGCCGCCCAGCGCCACCGTGACGAGATGTTGCACCAGCACATCGAGCGGCTGCTCGGGCGACGAGCGCGCTTCGATATGGCCCTCGGCAATCGCTGCGCGCGCGGCGGCGCCTTCGACCATTTCCAAACTGTGCGTCGGCACCAGCGTGATGCGCGACGGTCGGCCCGGTGCATGGCCCGAACGGCCAGCGCGTTGCAGCAGTCGCGCCACGCCCTTGGGAGAGCCGATCTGCAGCACGCGCTCGACCGGTAAAAAATCAACGCCGAGGTCAAGGCTTGACGTGCAGACGACAGCCTTCAACGCACCACTCTTCAAACCCGCCTCAACCCATTCGCGCACCTCACGGTCCAGCGAACCATGATGCAGTGCCACCACGCCGGCCCAGTCAGGCCGCGCCGCAATCAGCGCCTGATACCAGATCTCGGACTGCGAGCGCGTGTTGGTGAACACCAGCGTGGTGCTGCTTTTATCGATCTCTTCGATCACCTGTGGCAGCATGGTCAGGCCCAGGTGGCCGCCCCACGGAAAGCGTTCGGCGCGTGGCGGCAGCAGCGTGTCGATGACGAGCTTCTTCGGCACCGCGCCGCGTACCAGTGTGCCGCCCTTGTGGCCGAGCAGCGTGTGCATGGCTTCGTCGAGATTGCCCAGCGTCGCGGACATGCCCCAAACTGATAGTGCCCCCACGCTTGTCGCTTCGCGTACTGCGCTGTCCCCCGAGAGGGCAGGCCTTGCTTGGGGCGGCCCGGCGCGGCGGCCGCCGTCCTCCGTGCTACTCGTCTCCTGTGATCCCCGCCACTTTTTCAGACGAGCAAGAGCAAGCTGCACCTGCACACCGCGTTTGTTGCCGAGCAGCTCATGCCATTCATCGACCACGACCATTTTCACACTGCCCAGCACCTCGCGGGCATAGTCGCGCGAGAGCATCACCGACAGGCTCTCGGGCGTGGTGACCAGCACCGTCGGCAGGCGTTTGTTTTGTGCGTTGCGCTCGGCGGATGCGGTGTCGCCGCTGCGCGCGCCCGCTGTCCAGGCGAAGCCTTCTGCTACCGGATGGATCACGCCATCGTCATCGACGACCTGTCCTTTCAAAAAATCTAGCGGCTGCTGCAAGGCGCGCAGCGTATCTGCGGCCAGCGCGCGCATCGGCGTGATCCACAACACGGTCAGAGGTAGCGACTTTTGCTGAACGCCTTTCGCTATGTTTTTAGTAGCTCCTTGCGCAGGTTTTACCTGGGCTGGAGCCCCAAAAGCCATCAAGGCACCGAGCCAGACGGCGTAGGTCTTGCCTGCGCCGGTCGTGGCATGAAGCAGGCCGGATTCTCCCCGCGCAATCGCGCTCCAGACATCTTTCTGGAATTTGAAAGGCTTCCAGCCGCGTTGGCTGAACCAGTCCTGGAGCTTGCGTTTCATGACGGCAGCAAGGCAGAAAGTGTTTGCAGCGTATCGGCCTCGGCCACCAGCTTGTCTTCACGCCAGCGCAGCATGCGCGGAAAGCGCACCGCAATGCCGCTCTTATGGCGCGGGCTGCGGGCGATGCCTTCAAAGCCCAGCTCGAACACCAGCGTCGGCTTGACGCTGCGAACCGGGCCGAAAGTCTCTAGCGTCGTTTTGCGAATCACCGCATCGACTCGCCCCATCTCCGCATCCGTCAGGCCAGAATAAGCTTTTGCAAATGGCACCAGCTTGCGATCTGCTTTTTCATCTGGGCCGTCCCACACGGCGAAGGTGTAGTCGCTGTACAGGCTGGCGCGCCGGCCGTGGCCGCGCTGCGCGTAGATCAGCACCGCGTCAATGCTGAGCGGGTCGATCTTCCACTTCCACCAGACACCGACGTCTTTGGTGCGGCCAACGCCGTATTGCGCAGTCCTGGCCTTGAGCATCATGCCTTCGACGCCCAGGCTGCGCGCGGCTTCGCGCTGGCGCGAGAGTTCAGCCCAGGTGTCGCCCTGCAACACGGGGCTGGGCAACAGTTGTGGATGCGGCATCTGTGCGATGAGTTGATCAAGCAGCACGCGCCTGTGATGTTGCGGCAGCGCGCGTAAATCCCGCCCCTCGAACTCAAGGAGGTCATAAGCCAGCAACACCACCGGCACATCGCGCAGCAGCTTCGCGCCAATCGTCTTGCGTCCGATGCGTTTTTGCAGATCGGCGAACGACTGGACTTTGCCCGCGCCGTCCATCACGTCGGCGTCTTTGCGCCACACCACGATCTCGCCATCGATCACAGTGCCATCGGGCAGCGTCTCGCCCATCGTGGCCAGTTCCGGAAAGCGGTCGGTGATCAGCTCTTCGCCGCGCGACCAGAGCCAGACCTGACCGGCACGCCGAACCAGCTGCGCGCGAATGCCGTCCCACTTCCATTCGACCAGCCAGTTTTCAGGCAAGCCAAGCACTGCCTCGAACTGTTCAAGCGGCAGGTTGAACGGATGCGCCAGAAAAAACGGATAAGGCTGGCCGCTGGTTTTCTGATTCAACTCACCGCTGTTTTCGGCCGCGATCAGTGCCGCGTAATCCGCTGCGGTGGGCTGACCGCTGATGTGCAGATAACCCATCAGGCGCTGCGCGACGCGCTTGGCATCAATGCCGCCGACGGCAGCCAGCGCCTGCGTGACCTGCAGGCGCGACACGCCGACTCGAAAACTGCCGGTCATCAGCTTGAAGTAGACCAGGCGCTCGTCGGCTGCGAGCTGAACCCACTGCGCGCGCAGCGTGTCGGCCAGCAACTCGGGAACGACTTTGCGCAACGGCAGCAGGCGCTGCTCCACCCATACGGCCAGGCCAAGGTCATGCGATTCGGTCGGCGGCGGCAACAGCAGCGCAATGGTTTCAGCCAGATCGCCGACGGCGTCATAGCTTTCGTCGAACAGCCATTCGGGCAAACCAGCCGCCTCTCGCGCCAGCGCCCGCAGGACTTTTGTCGGCACCAGCTGGCGCGGTTTTCCGCCGGCCAGGAAGTACACCGCCCATGCCGCATCGGGCGGATGTGCGGCCAGCAAATAACGCTGCAGCGCTGCCTGCTTGGCGAGGCTGGAGGTAGTGGCATCGAGTTCGCGGTACAGCGCGGCGAAGTCTTTCATGGCGCCTGCGTTGAGAGCGCTGGCGGTAAACCACCCGATGCGCCGGCTTGTTCGAGTGTGCCAAGTGATTTAGCGGCTAACACGGCACCTTCCGGTTTATCTGCCACATCTTCGTCGCCATATTCGGTTTTGAAACCCTGCGCTTCGAATCCATTTTCGGTCAGCCAGCGCACCATGATCACCACGCTGCCATGCGTTACAAACACGCGCTCGGCGCCAGTGCCCTTGATGGCTTGTTGCAGGCCGGGCCAGTCGGCGTGGTCAGACATCACAAAGCCGCGATCCACACCACGCCGCCGGCGGGTACCTCGCAGCTGCATCCAGCCGCTCGCAAAAGCATCCGAATAATTGCCGAAGCGCTTCATCCAAGGCGTGCCCTGCGCAGATGGCGGGGCCAGCACCAGCGCGCGCTTGAGCATTTGCAGATTGACGCCCTCGTCGCTGACGCGCAACGTAGGTGGCAACGGCACGCCCGCAGCGCGGTACACGGCGTTCAAGGGCTCGACGGCGCCGTGGACGACGATGGGGCCGATCAACGGATCTGCCCCGTGAATAATGCGCTGCGCCTTGCCGAAGGCGTAGCAAAAGAGCACCGACGCGCGTCCGGCCTCGGCATTGCTGCGCCACCAGTCGTTAATCTCGCGAGACAGCGCGGCCTGCGTTGGCCAGCGGTAAATCGGCAAGCCGAAGGTGGATTCGGTGATGAAGGTGTCGCAGGTGACGGGTTCAAACGGCGCGCAGGTGCCATCCACATCGGTTTTATAGTCGCCGGAAGCCACCCACACGCGGCCACCGTGTTCAAGTCGGACCTGCGCCGAGCCTAGCACATGACCAGCCGGATGCAGCGAAATTTTCACGCCGTTGTGCTCGATGGCCTCGCCATACGGCAGCGTTTGCAGGGTGATCTCGCCCAGGCGCGTGCGCAAGGTGTCTTCGCTATGGGTGTGCGCGAGGTAATGCGCGTGACCAGTACGCGCATGGTCGGAATGCGCATGTGTGATGATGGCGCGGCCGACCGGCTTCCACGGGTCAATGTAAAAATCGCCGGCGGTGCAGTACAGGCCTTCCGGCCTCGCGACGATCAGATCCATGCGAAATCAATGCCCAAGCCGGGATGGTGCAAAGCGCTGAAGCTGCCTGTCATTGATAAATGTTAGCCCGAGTCGCCACGCCGCGCTGACCGCTCAAGCAGGTTCGTCGCGTCAGCAAGGGCTTACAAGATTCACAAGCCACAGATCAATCAAGAAAAAAGCCCCGATCTTTCGAAAGGGGCTTGATGGGGCGCCCTGGGGACACCGCCATGTCGGCCGAAGCCGTTGGTTCTTGCTTTTGTCTTTGACTACTTCTTCTGCCGATACTTGCGCAGCGCAGCGATCTGCGCGGCCATCACCGCCAGCTCCGATTGCGCCATGGCAATGTCGATATCGTTCTTGGCGTTCTTCAGGGCTTCTTCAGCGGCGGCTTTGGCCTCGGTCGCCTTGGCTTCGTCGAGGTCTTTGCCGCGAATGGCGGTGTCGCTGAGCACGGTCACACAATGGGGCTGCACTTCCAGCAGGCCACCAGCCACGAAGACAAACTCTTCGGTGCCGTCGGCTTTTTCAATGCGCACCGCGCCCGGCTTGATCCGGGTGATCAGGGGCGTGTGGCGCGGGTAGATGCCCAGCTCGCCGGCTTCGCCAGGCAAGGTGACAAACCTGGCGTCGCCTGAAAAGATGGACTCTTCGGCGCTGACAACATCGACGCGGATGGTGTGCGGGGCGTCCATGGCCTAGACCTTCTTGGCTTTTTCGAAAGCCTCGTCTATGGTACCGACCATGTAGAAGGCCTGTTCAGGCAGATGATCGCACTCGCCGGCCACAATCATCTTGAAGCCGCGAATGGTTTCGGCCAGGCTGACGTATTTGCCAGGCGAGCCGGTGAACACTTCAGCCACGTGAAACGGCTGCGACAGGAAACGCTGGATTTTGCGGGCGCGGGCCACAGCCAGTTTGTCTTCCGGCGCCAGCTCGTCCATGCCCAGAATGGCAATAATGTCGCGCAGCTCTTTGTAGCGCTGCAACGTGCCCTGCACGGCGCGGGCCGTGTTGTAGTGGTCTTCACCGACCACGGCTGGGGAGAGTTGGCGGCTGGTCGAATCCAGCGGGTCGACTGCAGGGTAGATACCCAGCGAAGCGATGTCACGGCTCAGCACCACGGTCGAATCCAGGTGGGCAAATGTGGTAGCAGGCGACGGGTCGGTCAAGTCATCGGCGGGCACGTAAACGGCCTGGATCGACGTGATGGAGCCGACTTTGGTGGAAGTAATGCGCTCTTGCAGACGGCCCATTTCTTCGGCCAGGGTCGGCTGGTATCCCTCAGCCGATGGCATACGACCCAACAGTGCAGACACTTCAGTTCCGGCCAGTGTGTAGCGGTAAATGTTGTCGACGAAGAACAGCACGTCGCGGCCTTCGTCGCGGAAGGACTCGGCAATCGTCAGGCCGGTCAGCGCCACGCGCAACCGGTTGCCTGGGGGCTCGTTCATCTGGCCGTAGACCATGGCCACTTTGGACTCTTCGAGTTTCTCCAGGTTCACGACGCCGGAGTCGGCCATCTCGTGATAGAAGTCATTGCCTTCACGGGTACGCTCGCCCACACCGGCGAACACCGACAGGCCCGAGTGCGCCTTGGCGATGTTGTTGATGAGTTCCATCATGTTGACGGTCTTGCCGACGCCGGCGCCGCCGAACAAACCGACCTTGCCGCCTTTGGCGAACGGGCATACCAGATCAATCACCTTGATGCCGGTTTCCAGCAGTTCCTGCGAAGGGCTCAGCTCGTCGTAAGCAGGTGCCTTGCGGTGAATCGGCGCGGTCAAGGTCTGATCGACCGGACCACGCTCGTCAATCGGCGCACCAAGCACGTCCATGATGCGGCCCAGAGTGGCCTTGCCCACCGGCACCGTGATGTTAGCGCCGGTGTTGTAGACGATATTGCCGCGACGCATGCCGTCGGATGT
>JANPFZ010000400.1:0-2055 GCA_031423655.1 Polaromonas sp. | reverse complement strand
TCGCGGCCGGCGCCGTCGGGCATCAGGCCGGCCATCAAATGGATGCGCGGGCAGTCCAGTTTTTGCGCGTACTCAAGGGCCAGCAATACGCCGCTCTGGAATTCTTTCTCGCGGCCGGGCAGGCAGGCGGTGCCGCGCTGGCCGCTGGTCCAGGCGCTGTCTGCTGATGCCGCGTCGATGCCGCCGGGTGGTGCGTTGAACAGCACCTGCTGCAAGCCGTTGGCTTTAAGCCGTGCGGCCAGTTCGGTCGCCGAGTGGGCGTAGGGAAACAAAAATTCGACGGCCTTGAAGCCGTCTTTGGCGGCGGCTTCGAAGCGGTCGAGGAACGGATGCTCGGTGTACATCATCGACAGGTTGGCGGCGAATTTTGGCATGGTGGGTTGGTGAGTGAGTTAGTGGGTTTGGGTGAGTGATGAGCAGTGAGCGGAAGTCGGGGAGCCCTCACCCCCGCCCTCTCCCGGAGGTAGAGGGGGCAAGAGGGGGAGCCCTCACCCCAGCCCTCTCCCAGAGGTAGAGGGAGCAAGACAATGACAAGTGAGGGCGAGACATGACTTACCAGCGTGCGCCAAACACGCGGCGCAGTTCATCGATTTGCGACTCGGTCAGCGGCGCGGGCGCATCGCGTTGGGTCAATAGCGCAAGCCGCGCCGTTTCTTCCAGTTCTTCCAGTACCGCCATCGCGGCGGCGGGGCTGCTGTGCCAGACGTTGGGGCCGAGGCGCTGCAGCATCACCGCGCGCAGCGGCGTGCCTGAATTGCCGTAGTGATCGATCAGCGCAGCAACTTGTTCGGCCACCGCCGCATCACCGGGCAGCGTGTAGGGCAGCAGGGGCACATGGCCGACCTTCATTACGAAGTAGGGCGTCAGCGGCGGCAGCAATTCTGCGCTGTGGCTATTAAGGCTGAGCGCCACGCTGTGCGCACTGTGCGTGTGAATGATGCAGCGCGTGTCGGCATCGAAGGCGCGGGCTGACGCGTAGATGCGGGTGTGCAGCGCCAGGGTTTTGCTGGCGCGGTTGCCGCCAGTTTGCTGGCCGCTGGCATCCAGGCGGGCTAGCTGCGCCGGGTCAAGAAAACCCAGGCATACGTCAGTCGGCGTGATCAAAAAACCATCGTCAAGCCGTACGCTGATGTTGCCGGCCGTGGCGTGTACATAGCCGCGCTCGAACAGGCTGCGGCCGATGCGGCAAATCTCGTCTCTGGCCTGGGCTTCAGTCATTCGGCAGAGCTCAGTGATTTAAACGCCTTGGTGAAGAAATCGTCACCGCCGAAGTTGCCGGATTTGAGGGCCAGGTGCAAGCCTTGCGGAGGTGCATTTTCCGAACCGATGTTGACCAGGGCGTGACACCAGGGCACTCCGGTATCAATCTGAGGGCCAATGCGCAGCAGCGTGACGCCAAGTGCCTGCACGCACGCCCCGGACGTTTCACCGCCGGCCACCACCAGTTGCCGCACGCCCAGGTCAAGCAGCCCGCGCGCGATGCGGCCCAGGGTCTGCTCAACCATAGTGCCTGCTGCGCCCACACCCAGCTGGCCCTGCACCGCCTGCACGGCAGACGCGTCAGCCGATGAATAAATCAGCAGCGGTTCAGCAGCGGCTTTTGCCAGTTGGGACTGGGCCCAAGTCAAGGCCTCGGCGGCCACGTCGATGCCGGCAGCAATGCGCAGCGGGTCAATCGCAAAGCTGGGGTGCCCGGCTTCTTGAAAGCTGAGCACTTGCCGATTCGTCGCCTGCGAGCAGCTGCCCGAGACAATTGCCTTGGTACCGTGCGCGGCGGGCAGTTTTGAAGCCGCTGCCGAGGGCTTGATGCCAAAGTTGTGCGCCAGGCCGATGGCCAGTCCGGAGCCCGCTGTCATCAGCCTGGCGGTATTCAGCGCTTCGCCCAGATGCAACAAATCCGCATTGGAGACCGCGTCAGCAACGCCCAAGCCGACGCCGTGTGACCGCAGCTGCGTGATGCGCGCGCGAATCGCGCCTTCGCCGGCTGCCACCACGGCATGGTCAATCAGGCCGACCATGCGCGCGCTCTGCGCCTGCATCACGCGCACCAGGCTG
>JANPFZ010000399.1:0-5801 GCA_031423655.1 Polaromonas sp. | reverse complement strand
AGCCGAGCCCGAGGACGCGAAATGGGCCAGCGACTACGGCCCTGGTCGGCCGGGCTGGCATATTGAATGCTCGGCCATGAGCTGCCAGACGCTGGGAGAGACGTTTGACATCCACGGCGGCGGCGCGGACTTGCAGTTTCCCCACCACGAAAATGAAATTGCCCAGAGCGAAGCCGCCAACGGCAAGCCGCTGGCCCGGTACTGGATGCACAACGGATTCGTGCGGGTTGACAACGAGAAAATGTCCAAAAGCCTGGGCAATTTCTACACTATTCAGGAAGTGCTGGACAAATACGACGCCGAGACCGTGCGCTTTTTCCTGGTGCGAACGCACTACCGCAGCGCGCTCAATTACAGCGACGTGCATCTGGACGATGCGCGCGGTGCGTTGAAGCGGCTGTACACCGCGCTGGCTGGCGTGCCGCCCGACGAGGTGACGACGATTGATTGGAGCAACCCCTTCGCAGGGCGCTTCAAAGCCGCGATGGATGAGGATTTTGGTACGCCCGAAGCGGCGGCAGTTCTGTTTGAGTTAGCCGGTGAGGTCAACAAGACTGGTTCCAGTGCTCTCGCGGGGCTGCTCAAAAATCTTGGTGGCTGCCTTGGGTTGTTACAAGGCTTGCCGGGCGCTTTCTTGCAGGCTGGCCTGTGTGGCGACGATGACCGCATCCAGCGCTTGATCGCCGAACGCACTGCCGCCAAAGCCACCAAAAACTTCGACAAAGCCGACCGAATCCGGCAGGATTTGCTGGCTCAGGGTATCGTGCTCAAGGATTCACCCACAGGCACCACCTGGCAGGCCAAATCGTGAGTCTTTACAGTTTTTAGCCCTCCAGCCCAGGAAATACGTGCGCAAGATGCTATGAAAAAAATAGTAAAAACCGGACCGGCATCAGTGGAAATCGCCGAGGTATCGGAGCAATCTGCCGTAGTGCCTGACTATTGGGCCGACGCCTGCAAGCACCTGGTCAAAAAAGACCGCGTGATGAAGCGGCTGATTCCGCAGCATGCCGACACCAGCCTGCAGGCGCGCGGCGACGCGTTCAGCACGCTGGCGCGCAGCATCGTCGGACAGCAGATTTCGGTCAAGGCCGCACAAGCCGTCTGGAACCGCTTTGAAGCGTTGGCGAAAAAACCGAGGGGCGCCGGGCCGCCCCAAGGCCCGAGAGCCCCCTCGGGGGGCAGTGATGTACGCGAAGCGACAAACGTGGGGGCCATTTCACCAGCCAATGTATTGAAGCTGAAAGTCGACGACATGCGTGCCGCCGGCCTGAGCGCGCGCAAGGTTGAATACCTGGTGGATCTGTCAATTCACTTTGACGCCGGTACGGTTCACGTCAAGGACTGGGCCGCGATGGACGACGAAGCCATCATTGCCGAACTGGTGGCCATTCGCGGCATTGGCCGCTGGACAGCCGAGATGTTTTTGATCTTTTACCTGACGCGCCCCAACGTGCTGCCGCTTGACGACGTGGGCCTGATCAACGGCATCAGCCAGAATTATTTCTCGGGCGAAGCTGTCAGCCGCAGTGACGCGCGAGAGGTCGCCGCGGCCTGGGCGCCGTACTGCAGCGTGGCAACTTGGTATATTTGGCGCTCCCTGGATCCGCTACCGGCGCTGGGGACCGAGCAGACCTAAGGAGCAGTTCATGGCCAAAAAGACTTTCCTCGATTTCGAGCATCCGATTGCGGAGCTTGAGGGGAAAATTGAAGAACTCCGCTACGTGCAGACCGAATCGGCCGTCGATATTTCAGCAGAAATCGACCAGCTGGCCAAGAAAAGCCAGCAGCTGACAAAAGATATTTACAGCGACCTCACGCCGTGGCAGATCACGAAGATCGCGCGCCACCCCGAACGGCCTTACACACTCGATTACGTCAATGAACTCTTCACCGACTTTGTCGAGCTGCATGGCGACCGGCATTTTGCCGATGACCTGAGCATTGTCGGTGGCCTGGCGCGCTTCAACGGCACCGCCTGCATGGTGCTGGGGCACCAGAAAGGCCGCGACACCAAGGAACGCGGCCTGCGCAACTTCGGCATGAGCAAGCCCGAGGGCTACCGCAAGGCATTGCGCCTGATGAAGACGGCCGAAAAATTCAAACTGCCGGTGTTCACCTTTGTCGATACGCCGGGGGCGTACCCCGGCATTGACGCCGAAGAGCGCAGCCAGTCCGAAGCCATCGGCCGCAATATTTTCGAGATGGCGCAGCTCGAAGTACCGATCATCACCACCATCATCGGCGAGGGCGGATCAGGCGGTGCGCTGGCGATCTCGGTGGCCGATCAGGTGGTGATGCTGCAGTATTCGATTTACTCGGTCATCAGCCCGGAAGGCTGTGCCTCCATCCTCTGGAAGACGTCGGAAAAGGCCGAGATTGCTGCCGACGCGCTGGGCATCACCGCGCATCGCCTGAAGGCGCTCGGCGTCATCGACAAGATCGTCAACGAGCCGGTCGGCGGTGCGCACCGCGACCACAAGCAGATGGCGGCGTTTTTGAAGCGCGCGCTCAATGATGCGTTTCGGCAGGTCAGCGATTTGAAGGTCAAGGAACTGCTGGACCGCCGCTACGAACGTCTGCAAAGCTATGGCCGCTTCACCGACACCAAAGCCGACGCGTCGAAATAACACTGCAGAGGCGGGCCTGGCCGACTCGCCGAAGAGCCGTATCAGCCCCGTCGTGCTGGCGCTACAGCACTGGGCCCTCAAGTTCCCGTTTTCCAAAACCACCCCCATGGCTGTGGCGTACAGCGGCGGTGCGGACTCCACCGCTCTGCTGCACGCAGCGGCGGCGCAGTGGCCCGGCCAGGTTACGGCGATTCATGTCCATCACGGCCTGCAGGCGGCCGCTGATGATTTTGTGCGGCATTGCGAAGCCGCCTGCATTGCCATCAACGTTGGGCTGCACGTCGTGCAGGTTGATGCCAGAAACGCCAGTGGCGAGAGTCCCGAAGACGCCGCCCGCAAGGCGCGCTACGCCGCGCTGGCAGGCAAAGCCGTCGAGCTTGACATTGGCACGGTCGCGCTGGCTCAGCATGCCGATGATCAGGTCGAAACGCTGCTGCTGGCGCTCAGCCGGGGCGCCGGTGTGGCGGGCCTCGCCGGCATGCCGGCCGAATTCGAGCGTTGTGGCGTTCGCTTTGTACGTCCGCTGCTCAACCTAGGCGCGCAGGAAATTCGAAATGAACTCGATACGAGCGGTATCGCCTACATCAACGACCCGACCAACCGCGACCTGGCCTACACCCGCAACAACATCCGCCATCGCCTGCTGCCGGTCCTTAGAGAAGTGTTCCCGCACTACCGCGAAACCTTTGCGCGTTCAGCACGAAATATGGCTCTAGCCCAGGAAGCACTTGTGCAAGCAGCTATTGAATTAATAGCAGTCACCGGCAGTCCACCAAAAATTGCTGCGCTGCAGGTCCTGGCACGGGCCAGTCAGGGCAATCTGCTGCGGCACTGGCTGAAGACGCAATTTGGCGTCACCGGTTCAGAGGCGCAGATAAACGAATTGCTGGACCAGATTGCCGACTGCACGAACCGTGGCAAAGGCATCCGCATCAAGGTCGCCACGGGTTGTGTCGAGCGGCGCGGCAGCGTTCTGACGTATTTGCCATCGTTATAATTCAAGGCTTTTTGCTTCTCAGCCCACGTCTTCTCAACACCGCCAAACTCGGCGCAATACCACGGCGCAACACCACGGCGCAACACCACGGCGCAATCCAAAAGCGCAACAGCAACAAGAACATGGCTTTAATCGTTCACAAATACGGCGGCACGTCGATGGGCTCGCCCGAACGCATCCGCAACGTCGCCAAACGCGTCGCCAAATGGGCGCGCGCCGGGCATCAGATGGTCGTGGTGCCCAGCGCCATGAGTGGCGAAACCAATCGCCTGCTGGGCCTGGCCAAAGAACTCGCGCCTGCCCGGCCACTCGATGCGTACCATCGCGAACTCGATGCGCTCGCTGCCACCGGGGAGCAGGCGTCGAGCGCGCTGCTGGCCATTGCGCTGCAGGCCGAAGGCACGGACGCCGTCAGCTACGCCGGCTGGCAGGTCGCGATCAAGACCAACAGCGCCCACACCAAGGCCCGCATCGAATCGATTGACGACGCCAAGGTGCGCGCCGACCTCGATGCCGGTCGGGTCGTCATCATCACCGGCTTTCAGGGCGTGGACGAAGGCGGCAACATAACCACGCTGGGGCGCGGCGGCTCCGATACATCGGCAGTGGCGATAGCGGCTGCGCTGAAGGCCGCCGAATGCCTGATCTACACCGATGTCGATGGCGTCTACACGACCGACCCGCGCGTGGTGCCCGAAGCGCGCCGCCTGCACACCATCAGCTTTGAAGAGATGCTCGAGATGGCGTCGATGGGCTCGAAGGTTCTGCAGATCCGTTCGGTGGAATTCGCCGGCAAGTACAAGGTGCCGCTGCGGGTGCTGTCGAGCTTCACCGACTGGGACATCGACATCAACGAAGAAGCGCAATCGGGCACTTTGATCAGCTTTGAGGAAGACGAAAAAATGGAACAAGCCATCGTGTCGGGTATCGCGTTCAACCGCGACGAAGCCAAAATTTCGGTGCTCGGCGTGCCGGACACCCCCGGTATCGCCTACCAGATTTTGGGTGCGGTGGCCGACGCCAACATCGAAGTCGATGTGATCATCCAGAACATCAGCAAAGACGGCAAGACCGACTTCAGCTTCACCGTTCACCGCAACGATTACGCCCGGGCGATTGATCTGCTTAAAGAGAAAGTCATGCCCGTGCTAGGTGCCAAGGAACTGATCGGCGACGCCAAGATTTGCAAGGTCAGCATTGTCGGCATCGGCATGCGAAGCCACGTCGGCATCGCCAGCCGCATGTTCCGCGTGCTGGCCGAAGAGGGCATCAACATCCAGATGATCTCCACCAGTGAGATCAAGACCTCGGTGGTGATCGACGAAAAGTACATGGAGCTTGCCGTGCGGGCGCTGCACAAGGCGTTTGATCTGGACCAGCCGACAGCCTGAAAGGCGTGCTCAAAGCGGACCTGTAAGGCCCATCAAGTCGTGAGATAATCAGCCCACTGGAAACGTGACCGAGTGGCCGAAGGTGCTCCCCTGCTAAGGGAGTATGGGGTGTAGAGCCTCATCGAGAGTTCGAATCTCTCCGTTTCCGCCAGTGCATCAGATAAAAGCCGCCTTCGGGCGGCTTTTTGCTTTTCGGCTCGCTTGAACTTGGCCTTGCTCGGGTACTTCAAATCGCTGCTCTGGAAAGTCGTGAGGCTGCTTCCTTGGTCTTTATTTTCGCCCAAACAAACCTCCACCTTAAGCGGAGAAACACAGGCTTGGAGCGGGCGAATGCGGAAGAAAAAGTGTTCGCGTACCAAGTCAGTGAGTCTGAGGAAGTTCGGATTCGCGAAAGACTGGCGAAAGTTGAGTCGGTGCGGTCAATTGCAATTGAATTAAGCACCAGCCGCATGACGGTCATGAGGATTCGGGATGCCGTGGCGGCGTAGGGCTGGGGCTTGGGAGGGCATCTGCGCGTCCTGGAAGCCAGGCTGCGTCCGGGGATGCCTGGGGGCCTAACGTTTCGGGGGATTGACTCTGAGCCGACAGGTGTGGGGAATGCTCGACCTTGTTTAGGACGGATACATGCACTTCCAAGCTACTGTTTTTTCTTGATTTTTCCTGTTTGACCACCGCTTCAATAGTCGGACTAAAGAGCCATGCCCGTAGCCATTTCACGGCCATGTTCCCACCCTTGAAAGAAGATTGCCGCGAGTTTACCAGAACTGTTGGGCAAGATAGGCT
>JANPFZ010000398.1:0-3257 GCA_031423655.1 Polaromonas sp. | reverse complement strand
TTTGCGGTATGTCGCTGGGTTACGCCGATGAGACGGCGCTGGTTAACACCTTCCGGACACCGCGTGTCAGCGCGGACGAGTTCACTACCTGGCTGGAGTGAAGATCAAGGTCGATTTTTCGTCACCACAACCGGGTGGTTTTTGACATTGCCGGCAACCGCTATCGCTTGATCGTTTCAATGAACCATAAATTTCAGGCGGGCACCATCAAGTTTTTTGGCACGCACGCGCAGTACGACCGAATTGACGCTGCCACTGTTGACCCTACGGGAGTGAATCATGGTTAGGAAGACTGTTGAAATTGAACTGGTTAAAACCGCAGCAAGCTACCGTCGTGCGCTCAAGCTTTTGGCTGCATTTTTTGATCATCCACCCGCTACAGGTTCAGCACTTGAGGCCGAGTTTGAACTTTTGATGATGATGGTAGAGCGCTACGAGGCAGAGCATGTTGTTGTCAAGTCGCCAGATCCCGCGGCGGCCATTGAATTTGCGATAGAGCAACGCGGTTTGTCACCCGCCGACTTGCGCGATGTTTTAGGCTCGCGCCAGCGTGTACACGAGATTTTGCAGAGAAAACGCAGGCTTTCTCTGGAGCATGTGCGCGCGTTAAATGACAAGCTGTTGATTCCTTCGGATGTGCTGATACAGGCCTATTAGGAAGTAAGCGCAAGTGAGCGCTTTTGCTCTTCAACTCCTCGGCGGGCTGTCTTACGCCACCACGCTGTTCTTGATGGCAGCGGGGCTGACGCTGATCTTTGGCGTCACGCGCATCGTCAATTTTGCGCACGGCAGTTTTTTCATGCTGGGGGCGCTATTCACGGCGCATTGGGTGACCAACTGGTTTCCGGCCTGGGGCGACAGTGCGCCGCTGTATCTACTAGCTATTATTTTAGGAGCAGCTTGTTCAGGTATTGCCGGGGCTGCAGCCGAATATCTCTTGTTAAGACGAATGGTGGGGGCGCCTGAGCTGTACCAGCTGGTCGCCACGTTTGGGCTTACTTTGGCGATGCATGATGCGATGCAGTGGAGCTTCGGGCCCGACGAAGTGTTTGCGCCGCGCTTTCCGGGGCTCAAGGGCGCGGTACAGATTGGCGACGAATTTTTTCCGGTCTATCAGCTGGCGATGATTGCGCTCGGCCCGCTGGTCTGGCTGGGTCTGCACCTGTTGCTCAAGCGCACGCTGTTCGGCCAACGGCTGCGTGCCGCCACGCAAGACCGCCACATGCTGGCCGCGCTGGGCGTGAACCCGAAACCGCTGATGCTAGGCGCCGTGGTGCTTGGCTGCGCGCTGGCCGGGCTGGCCGGTGCGCTGCAGTTGCCGCGCGAACCGGCGCACCTGCAGATGGACATGAATGTGATCGTCGAGACCTTTGTCGTGGTCGTCACCGGCGGGCTGGGCAGTATTGGCGGCGCGTTTCTGGCTGCGCTGCTGATTGGGCTGGTGCATGCATTTGGCATCAGTTTTTTTCCGCAGGCCACGCTGGTGCTGGTTTTTCTGACGATGGCGGTCGTGCTGGTGTTTCGTCCGCAAGGGCTTTTTGGATTGCGGGCAAGCCCGGAGGAAGCGGTGCGCGAAAGGGCGCAGAAGTTTCGCGGCTTGACGCGAGGAGGGCTAGGCACGCCGCTCGCTGCAGCCGCGCTGGTGCTGGTCGCTGGCGCTGCCTGGTGGGGCGGGCCGTACTGGCAAACACTGGCGGCAGATGCCCTGATCCTGATGATTTTCGGCATCAGCTTGCAGGCCATGATGGCGCTTGGCGGGCTGGTAAGTTTTGGCCACGCGGCTTTTTTTGCGCTGGGTGCTTATGGCGCGGCGCTGTCGCACAGCCTGTGGGGCGCGTCACTTCCGCTGGCGCTGGCTACTGGATGCTTTGCCGCTTTGCTCGTTGCTGCCGTGTTTGGCGCTGCTGTGGTACGCAGTGCCGGCGTGTACCTGGCGATGCTGTCGCTGGCGCTGGCGCAGGTCATTTGGGCCAGTGCCACGCAGTGGGTCAGCCTGACGGGGGGCGACAACGGGCTGATCGGGTTGACGCTGGTCAATGCAGACGGACGTTCTCTTTTTTACGCATTGCTGGTCGGGCTGGCGCTGCTTTCTGTTTTTGCGCTGCGGGGATTGGGCCGGTCTGTGATGGGCGCCGCATTGCAGGCGGTGCGTGATGCGCCCCTGCGTGCAGCCGCATCGGGGCTGCCGGTGGGCTGGCTGAAGTACCGCGTCTTCGTCGAAAGCGCCGTGCTGGCCGGTCTGGCGGGTGGCTTGTTCGCGGCGCACAAAGGTGCGGTGTTCCCGTCGATCGCGTCGGTGGCAACATCGGTTGACGCCTTGCTGGTGGTCTTGCTGGGCGGCGTGCACCAGCTGTGGGGCGCGGTTGCGGGCAGCGCACTGCTGAGCTACGCCAGTGCAGAGCTGGGCCGGGAAGTGACCTATTGGCGCGGTTTGCTCGGGCTGTTCATCATGCTGATCATGGTGGCAGCGCCATCGGGTTTGCTGGGCTTGCTCGAGCGCGTGCCGTTCTTTCCCCCACGCCGCGTCGAACCCTTGGATGGCGCTGCAAGAATCAAAGTCAAGGCGGCTGACTGATGCTGCGAGTTCAAAACCTGGTGAAGCATTTCGACGGTATCAAGGCCGTTGACGGCGTGAGTTTTGAGGTGTCTGCGGGTGAGTGCGTGGCCCTGATCGGGCCCAACGGCGCCGGAAAATCAAGCTGTTTTTCCTGCATTGCGGGGCAGTATCCGCTGACAGGCGGGCATGTGCTGTGGAACGGACAGACGCTGGACGGCCTGGACGCCGGGTCGCGTTTGCAGCACGGCGTCGCGCGTACGTTTCAGGTGGCGCAAGTATTTGAAGCGCTCACAGTGCTACAAAATGTGCAGCTAGCTGCGCAGGCAGTGCCTGGGCTGCAGGCCATTTCTGCTTTCAAGTCGCTGGACAGGCGTTCGCTGGAAGCAGCCAGAGCACTGCTGGACCAGACCGGTTTGCGAGCCCTCGAAAATCAGGATGCTTCAAGCCTGCCGTATGGTGCGAAGAAGCGGCTTGAGCTGGCGATGGCACTGGCTGCGAGGCCCGGTCTGCTGCTGCTCGACGAGCCTGCGGCCGGTCTCGCCGGGGAAGAACGCAGCAGCCTGATGCAGCTGGTCAGGCAACTTGCCGCGAAGGGCATGGCTGTGCTCTACACCGAGCACAACATGGACGCGGTCGCCGGTGTTGCCGACCGCGTGCTGGTGTTGATCGAGGGGCGGCTGGCGGCGCAGGGCACGTTCGA
>JANPFZ010000397.1:0-4341 GCA_031423655.1 Polaromonas sp. | reverse complement strand
GTCTTGGAAGCTCCGCTCGCCTGGTACACGCATGCCTGCCGGCTCTACTGAAACGCCACCTCCGCGAAGCTGCGCAGCTTGCGGCTGTGCAGCTGGTCCACGCCCTGGGCGCGCAGCAGCTCCACCGCGCGGATGCCGATGCGCAGGTGCTGGTCCACCCGCTCGCGGTAGAAGTGGTTGGCCATGCCGGGCAGCTTGATCTCGCCGTGCAGCGGTTTGTCGCTGACGCACAGCAGCGTGCCGTAGGGCACCCGAAAACGAAAGCCGTTGGCGGCAATGGTCGCGCTTTCCATGTCGAGCGCAATTGCGCGGCTCTGGCTGAAGCGGCGCTGCGGCTGGTTGCCGGGCAGCAGTTCCCAGTTGCGGTTGTCGGTCGAGGCCACGGTGCCGGTGCGCATGATGCGCTTGAGGTCCGGGCCGACGGCCTGCGTGATGTCTTGCACCGCTTTTTCAAGCGCCTTCTGGATTTCGGCCAGCGCCGGAATCGGCACCCACAGTGGCAGCTCTTCGTCGAGCACATGGTCTTCACGCACATAGCCGTGGGCCAGCACATAGTCGCCCAGCTGCTGGCTGTTGCGCAGACCGGCGCAGTGGCCCAGCATGATCCAGGCGTGCGGGCGCAGCACGGCAATGTGGTCGGTGATGTTTTTGGCATTCGCCGGGCCGACGCCGATGTTGACCATGGTGATGCCGCTCTTGTCGGCGCGCATCAGGTGGTAGGCGGGCATCTGCGGCAGGCGCGGCGGCGGTACGCCCAGGTCATCGCCAGCCGCCGCGACCAGGCCCGCACGCCGCGTCACCACATTGCCGGGCTCGATGAACGCCACGTAGTCGCTGTTCGGGTCGGCCATCGCCTCATGACCCAGGCGGACAAACTCGTCGATGTAGAACTGGTAGTTGGTGAACAGCACGTAGTTCTGAAACCAGTCGGGCGAGGTGCCGGTGTAGTGGCGCAGGCGCTGCAGCGAATAGTCGACCCGCGCGGCGGTGAACAGCGACAGCGGCTGCGGCTCGCCCGGTCGCGCCTCAAAGGTGCCGTTGGCGATGCCGTCATCCATTGCGCCCAGGTCGGGCAGATCGAATACATCACGCATCAGCATGCGGCGCTCGGCGCTTATTGCGCCTTCCACATGGCTGTTGTCGGCAAATGAAAAGTGAATCGGAATCGGCTGCGTGCTGGTGCCTATTTCCAGCGCTACGTCATGGTTTTGAAACAGCAGCCGGAACTGTTCAAGATAGTATTTTTCATACAGGTCGGGCCGCGTCAGCGTGGTCTCGAACCGGCCAGGTCCGGCAACGAAGCCGTAGCTCAGCTGCTTGATGTCCGGCGTTTCCAGCGTGGCGCGGGCCACGGTTTCGGTCTGCACCCGCACAAAGGGATAGCAGGCGCGCACATGGCCCGGCAGGGTTTCGCCCGCAACATAGCGCTGCATCGCCTGCCTCAGGTGGCTGATCTGTTGCTCATAAATCAGGTGGACCTGCGCCATGGCGGCAGCGGGGTCGGTGTAGCGGGTGGGTGCGATGAAGTCCGGAAGGTAGGGCATGGCTGTCATTGTGCCCCGCAGCCCAGGCCGTAAGAAAATAGGGCCAACTTTGAGAGACAAAACTCCCTGTAGCCCAGGTGATACCTGCACAAACAGCTATAAAAAAAATAGCGCTGCGGCTGCCCTGCGCGCGGTGCAATTTGCTGAATCAGGCGTGCATCTTGAGCGTCGGCAGCCCGGCGCCAGCCTTCATCGGCTCGCGCATCGTCACAAATTCTTCGGCCGCCGTCGGGTGAATGCCGATGGTGCTGTCGAAAATCGCCTTCGTTGCGCCGGCCTTCATCGCCACTGCAAATCCTTGCACGATCTCGCCCGCGTCCGGCCCGACCATGTGCAGGCCCACGACGCGGTCGGTCGCGTCTTCGACAATCAGCTTCATCAGCGTGCGTTCCGAACTGCCGCTCAGCGTGTGCTTGAGCGCCTTGAAGTCGGCGCAATACACCGTGATGTTTTCAAACTTCTTGTGCGCCTCATGCTCGGCATAGCCCACAGTGCCAATGTTCGGGTGCGTGAACACCGCCGTCGGCACGAAGTCATAACTCATCTGGCGCCGCTTCTTGCCGGCTGCCGGCCCGAACAGATGATCAACCACCACCATGGCCTCACCGAGTGCCACCGGTGTGAGCTGCAGGCGCGCTGTCACGTCGCCCAGCGCGTAGAGGGATGGCACCGAGCTTTGGTAGTGCTCATTGACCTGAATCGCCCCCGCCGCGCTGACTGAAACGCCGGCAACTTCCAGGCCCAGACCATGGGTGTTGGGATTGCGACCGGTGGCGTACAACACGGTATCGACAGTGAGCTGCGTCGGCTCGCCGTGTTTGTGTTTCAAGTCCACCTGCAGGCCATCAGGCGTTTTGGTGATGGCGCTGACCTCGGCCATGAACTGCTGGTCGATGCCGGTCTTGGCCATCTCGGTGGCGACGAACTTGCGCACGTCGTCGTCAAAACCGGTCAGCAGCTTTTCGTTGCGATGCACATGCGTCACCTGCGAGCCCAGGCCGTTGAAAATCGAGGCGAATTCGCAGGCGATGTAGCCGCCGCCCACCACCAGCAGGCGTTTCGGAAACGGGTCCAGATCAAACATGTGGTCTGAGGTGACGACGTGTTCACGCCCCGGCACTGCGGGCACCGTCGGCGTGCCGCCGGTGGCGACCAATATCGATTTGGCGGTGAACTTTTCGCCATCCACCTCAACGGTATGGCCATCGAGCAGACGTGCCCAGCCGCGAATGATCTTCACGCCGGCGTTTTCCAGCAGGCCGACATAGATGCCATTGAGCCGCGTGATTTCGCGCGCCCGATTGACTTTGAGCAGATCCCAGTCCAGGCGCGGCGCCTCGCCGACCCAGCCAAAGCCGTGCGATTCCTCAAAGCTTTCGGCGAAGTGCGCCGCATAGCTGTAGAGCTTTTTCGGAATGCAGCCGACGTTGACGCAGGTGCCGCCCATCGCCGCAACCTCAGCCACCGCCACGCGCGCGCCGCGCTGTGCCGACATGCGCGCCGCACGCACGCCACCGCTGCCGCCGCCAATTACAAACAGGTCGAAATCAAAATGTTGCATAAATTTTCTCTGGTGGCCGTGAAGGCCTGTGGATGCTGGTTGGATAAGCGGGTTGTATCAGCTTGTTGTCAAAACCGTCCAGGCATGCCTGCACGGTCATGAACCCGCATGATGCAGGAATTTGTCAGCGGAAATGATAGCGGTGCGCGCCTTTTTGGCCACCGTGTCGATCGCTGCCAACCCGTCCCGACCGCGCCTGGCATCCGTCCGCCAGCTTTCTTGCTATAAAAATAGTAGCTGCTTGCGCACGACTTTAATGGGTTGGAGCTTTTTTTCCTTCGAATAAGCGGCCAGATGCAGTCCCGGCGTCCACGCCTGGCTCACTGGGCTGCCCGCGCCCTCAGGTAGTGCCGCAACCATTCGGCGCTGCCGATGCACACCGCCAGCCAGGCGCTGCCCGAGGCGAAACCGGCCAGCACGTCGGTCGCGAAGTGCGCCTGAATGAAGATGCGGCTGCAGCCGATGGTGAAAGCCAGTGCCGTGGCCGCCAGCACCAGCGGCAGATTGACGCGCGCGGCGTGCGCCGGGCTCAGGCAACGGATCAGCACATAGGCGAGCATGCCGTAGGCGACCACCGCGCCCGAGCTGTGCCCGCTCGGAAAACTGAAGCCGCGCACCAGTTCAGTCGCCGGGTCATGCAGGGGCCGGGCGCGCGCAAAAATTGCCTTAAGCGTGACGTTGAGTAGCGCGTTGCCAGCGATAGCTACAAGCACCACCCCTGCCAGCCAGCGGCGGCGCAGCCAGAGCAGGGCGAGCGTGCCGGCGATGCCGAGCCCGGTCAGCGTGGCGGTGTCGGCCAGGTGCGTGACGTTCGAGAAGAACAGGTAAGCCGTCGGGCTGATGCCTTTGCGCACAGCGTTGGAAAACACCTGATCCAGCTCACCGGCGCGCCGCGCATCTGCGCTGCTGCCCAGCACCTCGGCAGCCTCGGCAAAAATGACGGCGCCAGCGACCACCACCACGAAGCCCAGCGCCAGGCGAATCAGCAAATACGCGCCGGGCGACAGGCGACTGGTCTGCGTCGGCACCGTGTAGCGGCGCGCCAGCCACCAAAGGGCTGCAGAGATCATCAGAAGCACAATCAAAGTCGCGCCATACAGCTGCAGCGCGTGCGCGCCCAGCGTTTCGACCCAGGCGGTCAGCGTGGCCGCGTCAGGCGGCATGAGACCGGAACATCAGGAATTGAGGCATATAAGTTGTCGCTTGCGCGCAGCGGATGTTGATAGCGCCCGCAAA
>JANPFZ010000396.1:0-4117 GCA_031423655.1 Polaromonas sp. | reverse complement strand
ATCGCAATTGATGATGTTGAGGCCATCGCGCTTGATGCTGTAGGGCTGGTTGTCCCATGGCGCAGCGATAGTGGTTTTGGGTTCGCCGACGCGGGCCTCAGCCCCTCGCACGATGTTGCTCAAGTTTTCATGCACGCTAATTTGCCTCTTTGTCGATTTCTGCGTCGTTTGTTGCGTAGGCGCTACGCGAGCCACACCAGCCACGCAGGCAGGCGAAGGTGGCAATGGCGTTTGCCACCATGGCGTTCTCGGCTTGGATATCACTCGCGCAGTTCACAAGAAGGTGCCGCATTGCCTGCCACATCTTTCCGGTGTCGCCTGCGTAGCCTTCAAAAAAACCACCGCCCGTGGCGGGCGTGATGCCGAAAGTAGCCTGAATATGCTGGGTGATCAGCCGACCGCCTAGCGTGGCTCCTTCCAAGACGTACATGCAACCCAATAGCTCCGCAGACGTTTTGGTCGATGGTAAGTGGCTGCAGAGCGGCAGGGGGTCAGCTGACACGCCGAGGTAATGAAGGTCTCGCCGCAGCAGATCAGTTTTGTTCAGGCGGGGTGAAAGCGTCGCAAGTTGCAATGCAGATCCGCCCCGGACTTCATCTGGCCGGGTGCAACAAATGCGCAGCGCAGCTTCAAGCGGGGCGTAGAAGCCGTAAAACTGCGCGAGACGCTGACGATAGGCCTCGCGTGTGAGCGAGGCGCCCATCAAGTCGAGCAGGCGTTCGACGGCGTCATGTTCAGCCCGCGTTTCAAGCCGCAGGCGGCTGAGGATGGTGGACGGGACGGACACTTGGGGCGAGGAAGGCGCTGCGCCCTGATTCACAAGACGGGCGACTACGGAAACGGCCATGAAGACTCGCGATGCTATGAGTACGTGGAAGAATATCCATCTGGCAAGATAACACGCCGTGCGTGTAAGACATAGCCCCGTTCAACCCTGGGACAATGGCTTTTGGCAACCGCATACGCTACTATTTTTATAGCTACTTGCTCAAGTAATACGGGGGATACAGGCCTATATTGCTCGAATTTTTATAAGTTTTACGGTCGCCAGCCGCCTCGTCGTGCCGAGTGCAGGTATCAAAGGCCGCTGGCAGCCCTTAGCGGCGCAGCGCGTCCAGGCACAACCTGCCTGCGCCCACCGACAAGCCGCTGACCAGCGTACCCCAGGCCATGTCCATCAAGGACACATTGAGTGGCCAGTCGCGAAGCGTGGCCAGGTTTGTCAGGTCGTAGGTGGCATAGGCGAAAAATCCGAACAGCGCGCCCATGCCGACGGCCCGTAAAAGCGTGGAATCTTCGTTCGGCAGCACGCCAAAAATTACCAGCCCCAACGGATATGAGAGATAGAAAACCCCAGCGGCCAGCAAGTTCGGTTTCTGCGCCATCAGGTGACCCAGCCCCTCCTCATACCAGGCAGTGGCTATGCCGCGCAGCCACACCATGTCAATCACCAGCATGGTGAAGGCCACTACCAGGTAAACCGCGAGGTACTTCAGCATTTCGGCGCTTCCTTATCTTCCTTATCTTCCTTGTTATTGCTTCACAGCGGTTGGGCGATGTTCGTTCTATGGCGCACAAGCCAGACGCACCCCTTCGGCGCCAACTCAGCCGAGCGTGTAAGCAGGTTCTTCAAGCTGGTGACCAACGCCGAGTTGGCCTGACGGCGCGGTGGACTTCTCATGCTTGACAGGGTCCGACTGCCAGTTGCTACCCGACCTGAGTTTTTTGCGCCCAAGCGGAACTCAAGGCAAGCCCGGTCAGGTCAAGTGATGAAACTGCTTGGAGCGCCTGACTCGCCAGCGTCTTCGGCGGCCAGCTCGCAATCCGCAGGATCGGCCTGCCGATTGTTCCTGACCGGGAAAGGCCAGATGCTGCGTATTTTCATAAATCGACCGTTCGGCTCGACAGCTTGCTGGTCGTGATGAAACGCGTCATGCGAACTGTTCTGAAAAGCGTTGACGAGGGCCATGGCTGTTTTCCGGAAAGGTTGGACCGCAACGTTGGGTCTATCAATTTTTCGCAAACGGTGGCGATGGCAAGCAGCCTGAACCCCCACAGCGAGTCTTGTTAATACTTTACACAATTTGGCCGCAAGTGGCATGTCGGCTTGCGAGGAAACCTGATGTAGGACAAGCCATCAGGGCTGCCGAAGCGCATTGGAAAAGACTGGGTTAAGGCGGATAGCGGCCGATAGCGTGATCAGCGTCGAAAGCATTTTGCCGCCCGGTCAAACGCCAGCGCCGGACAAGCCTTGACCTCACGGCGGCAGATTTGTGCGATTTGCGTTGGAACCTTGTGATGTCATGTCACGTCTGCAGCATGAATACGTCGAGCCATAAACATCCAGCTAGAGCATAAAAGTCCGTCAAACAAACTTTACTGGATTTATTTCAAAATTCAATTGCGCAATGAGTTCGACCTGTAGTGCTTTGCCCGGTTGCACTTTCAGAAAACGCTCTATAGGATTCATCGGACGTTGATGTTTGTCTGGAAAAATCGTTCTACACCTCAAGCCCCTACGGAGACTCCATGAAATTTCGTTCAACAAAACTCTGCATCAAAATCGCCCTGGTTACGGGTATGGCGCTAGGTAGCGCAGGCGCGTTCGCGCAAACAGTAAAGATCGGCTGGCTTTCTTCGCTCACCGGCCCGCTGTCGTCGGCAGCCATTGCCGAGAACCAGGGCGTGCAACTGGCGGTCGACGAAATCAACAAAGCCGGCGGCATTCTGGGCAAGCAGATCGAACTGCTGACCCGCGACACGGCCGGCGATCCGACCAAGGCCGTCAACTTCGCCCAGCAGCTGGCCTTCAGCGACAAGGTTCAGTTCGTCATCGGCCCGGTCAACTCGGGTGAGGGCCTGGCTGCCATCCCGATCCTGGCGCGCGCCGGCGTGCCCAACATCGTCATCGGCGCGATCGACGAACTCACCGATGTCAGCAAGTACCCACGCGCCTTCCGGGCCATCAACACCAACCGCCAGTGGATATCAACGGCCAACAACTACGCACTCGACACGCTGAAGAAAACCAAGGTGGCGATCATTGCCGACACCTCGGGCTACGGCACTTCGAGCGCCAAGACGGCACAGGAGATGCTCGAAAAGGCCGGCATCAAACCGGTCTACACGGTGTTGGTTGACCCGAACAAGACCGACCTGGCCGATGAAATGACCAAGGCGCGCGCCGCCGGTGCCGAGGTGATCATGCCGTGGTCGGCCGCCACAGGCCTGCTCGGACGCCTGCTCAATGCCCGTGGCGACATGGGCTGGAACGTGCCGGTCGTCGGCCACCCGGCCTTGATGGCGGCGCAGATCCGCAAGCTGCTGAACAAGCCTGAATATTGGGAGAACACATTCGCTGCTGGCTACCTGAGCACCACTTTTGGCGCCGACGGCAAGCTTCCCGAACGCACCCAGGCGCTGGTCGACAAGGTGCGCCCGAAGCTGGGCGGCGCCGAGATTGATGTGCTGTTCTGGTGGATCGCGTTGGGTTATGACACCGTCAAGATCATCGAGCACGCGGCCAAGACAGCAGGCTCGACCGACCCGGCCGCAATCCAGAAGGCGCTTGAGAACACCAGGGACTTTCGCGGCGTCTACACCACCTACTCGTGGAGCGCGACCGAGCGCAACGGCTTCCCCGACAGCAGTATGACGATGAACGCGGCCAGTACCTTCAAGGACGGCAGCTTCAAACTCGCCCCGCGTTGAGCCTGGCCTGATCTGATCGGCTGCAACCATGCTCAATGTCATCGTCTCGGGACTCGCCACCGGCATGCTGTTCGCGGCCGTCGCGCTGGTCTATAACGTGATGTACTCGACCTCCAAGGTGCTGTCGGTCACCACCGGCCACATCGCCATGCTGGGCGGCGTGTTTGGCGCCTGGTTTGTCGCCACGCTGCACCTGAACTGGGCGCTGGGCCTGCTGGGTGCGGTGGCGGTAGGTTCTGCCTTCGGCTGGCTCACCGAACTGCTCGCGATCCGCCGGGTGCTCAACCGCAGCGATGAGCACCTGTGGCTGCTGTCGACGCTGGCGCTGGCGACGATGGTCCAGCAGGGCGTCGGGCTGTGGTGGGGAACCGAGCCGAAGCCCTTCCCGCGGCTGATCAGCCAGGAC
>JANPFZ010000395.1:0-9636 GCA_031423655.1 Polaromonas sp. | reverse complement strand
GTCTGCAACACCGCCGAGGTGTCCCATAGCGAGTTCGACCACCAGTCGACCAGCCCCGACTGGGCCAGTGCCCGGGCGAGCTGGCTGGCAATGGCCGCAGCCAGCAGCATGATGAGCAGATTGGTCACGGCGAAGAGATTGTGCGGTTTGACGCGCGACAGGCCGAAATAAATCATGACGCCAAGCGCCACGCCGCCCAGTACGCCCAGCGCCGCGCCCAGCAGCATGCTTTGCGAACCGCCAGCCTCTCCGGTGGCCAGGCCGGCGACGAACAGCACCGTTTCGGCGCCTTCGCGCAGCACCGCCAGTACGACGGCCACGATCAGCGTGCGCGGCGAGCGTGTGCCTTCGCGCACCGAACTGCCCAGTTGCCGGGCCTCGTGCGACATCTCTTTGCCGTGCGTGGAAACCCAGATGCAGTGCCAGGCCAGCATCACCAGCGCCAGACTGAGGATGCCGACATTCACCAGATCCTGGCCAATGCCGTCGGCCAGCGTGCTGATTTTGCTGGCACCTGCGGCCAGCGCCAGCGCCCCCAAAAGGCCCGCGAAGACGCCGCCGGCAAGCCATGTCATGCGGCCTGCCAGGCCACGCGTGGCGGCCGCAACGATGCCAACAAACAGCGCGGCTTCCAGTGTCTCGCGAAAAACAATGATGGCAGTGGCAAACATGGCAGCTCCTGGTGCTATGGCTATTCGGCGACGACCACGCCCTTGGCGGTGGCTTCGTTGTATTCACCGGCAAATTCGTACTTGCCGGGCTTGAGCGGCCCAATGAAGATAACTACCTTGGCGCCTGGCGGAACTACTTTTTCGCGGTTCAGCGTGTGGCTCTCGAATTCTTCGGGTGTTGAATCCTGGTTGTGCACCGTCAGGCGAATACGCTGGCCCGCCGGCACCTTGAGTTCAGTCGGCTCGAAGCGATGGTTTTTAATCACCAGCAGTGCTTCGGGCTCGGCCATGGCAAAGGTGCAGGCACACAAGGCGGCAGCGCCGCAAACGATGCGCAAGGCGTTGGAAGAAGCAGCAAAAGCTTTCATGTTGACCTGTCGTGTTGATTGAATAATTGCAGTGTAATGAGAATGATTCGCAAATACAACCATTATTTTGAAAACCGGGAAATTGACCTGGAAATCAGCGCTGCGGATACTTTCTGTTTGGAGCGGGCAAGCAACGACCCCTAAACAGAGCTTGCCGTTACAACCGATTTCAGGCAGGAAAGATGACTCTTCCCGCTACGGTACGGGCGTTTTAAGCTCCGAATTCAGGAGCTCTAGGTGCCAGGCCAAACTAGGCCAGGCCAAACTAGGCCAGGCCAAACTAGGCCAGGTCAAGCCGGGTCACGCAACGCCGTCGTTACGCGTAGGTCACCCAGCTCGCGTGTTCGGGTGCATCCAGATGCGGCAGCGTGTTGTAAGTGACCAGCATGTGGCGTTTGGGCGTAAAGGCAAATTCGGTGACTGAGCAATTGCGGATGCGCAGATTCAGCTCGATGGTCGTTTCGGGGCTGGTACCCAGCACATGGCCCACGGCCGTCGCAATCGGCCCGCCGCTGGAGACCAGCAGCACGTTGCCGTCGCAGTTCTTGCGAATGTGGTCGAGAGCGCTTGTCACGCCCAGCACAAAATCGGTGTATTTGGGCATGCCCTTGGGGCTGACTACGCCGACCATCCATTGCGCCAGCCCGTCTTTCAGCAGACGGAAATGCTGGCGGTACATCTCGGGCGATGTTGGTTTTTCAAGTTGGTGCGGGTAAATCGTTGCAATGACGGCGTGGCTGTCGTATTCATTGAGACCTGGCCACTGCGCGGCAACAGGCTCGGTACCCATGCCCTGGCAGATACCGGAATAGGTCTGGATTTGGCGCTTCAGCGTGCCGGTCAATGCCGCATCAAACGAGATGCCCTTGAACTTGAAGTATTCGCCCAGTCGCACGCTTTGCTGATGCCCCATGGCGCTGAGCACGTCGTAGTCATCAGCGCCAAACGAGGCCTGGCCGTGGCGCACAAGATAGAGGGTTCCCATGCGCTGAATTTACGCCTGTTCGGACGGCGCGCTGTGTCGCAACTGTGACCTGCAGAGGCCGCGCCGGACTTTACTCAATGGCGCAATGTGCCGGCGGCTTCGGCCTCCACGACAGTCCGCAGTACGGCGCGCTCTTCAGCTTCTATCTCAAGGCGCGGCTGCGACAAGTAGCGCAGGCAGCAGACGCGAAGAAATGACGTGAAATTGGGGATCGCTTCACGCAGGCCGCAAAGCTCTTCATGCAGCGTGGCGATCATCTGGTTGGTGGTCTTGTTTTCGCGCCCGGCTATTTCGGCCAGCACATCCCAGAAAAGGTTTTCCAGCCGGATGGTGGTCAGCACGTTGTTGATGCGGATCGAACGCGTGCGGGATTCGTACTGGATCGGATCGGCTTGTACGTAGACTGAACACATGGCGGGTTTCCTTGGGCTTTTTAATAATGTCCGGGTGCGCCCCACGGCGCAGACCCGGAGCATGCCTCAAATGGCTTTTTCTGTCATCTGCTTTGCAATGTAGTCGGCCTGCCGAATGGCCAGCGACACGATGGTCAGCGTCGGGTTCTCGGCACCGCCGGTGGTGAACTGGCTGCCGTCCGAGATGAACAGGTTGCCGATGTCGTGCGTCTGGCCCCATTTGTTGCACACGCCATCGCGCGCATTGGCGCTCATGCGGCACGTGCCCAGGTTATGGGTTGACGGGTAGGGCGGCGTGCGGAAGGTTTTTATGGCGCCAGCCGCCTTGTAAACGTTCTCACCCTGAGTAAAGGCGTGGCTGCGCATCGCAATGTCGTTGGCGTGATCGTCAAAATGCACATTGGGCACGGCGCTACCCCACTTGTCTTTGACCGCCGTGTTCAGCGTCACGCGGTTGGTCTCACGTGGCATGTCTTCACCGACGATCCACATGCCCGCCAGGTTGGTATAGCGGTCCATCCACCAGGTGAAGTCACTGCCCCAGCCGCCCGGGTTCAAAAATGCCGCCATGAAGGGCACACCCAGCGCCAGCGTTTCCATCTCATAGCCACCGACAAAACCGCGCTTGGTGTTGTGGCCTGATTCGTCGCGGATGATGCCGGCCATGGTGGTGCCGCGGTACATGTGCACCGGCTCCTTGAAGGCGGCATACACCGTGCCCGTCAGGTGGCGCATGTAGTTGCGGCCAACCTGGCCTGACGAATTGGCCAGGCCATTGGGGAACTGCGGCGAGGCTGACAGCAGCAGCAGGCGTGGCGTTTCAATCGAGTTGCCAGCGACGCAGACGACCCGCGCTTTCTGGCGCTGCTCCTTTCCGTCCTTGTCAAAGTACACCACCGCACTGGCCTTGCCGGCCGCATTGTGCTCGATTCGCGTAACGTGCGACTCGGGCCGCAAATCAAGGTTGCCGGTGGCCTCGGCCTTCGGAATTTCGACATACAGCGTCGACCATTTCGCGCCCGATTTGCAGCCCTGGAAGCAAAAGCCCAGCTGCATGCAACGGCCACGGTCATCACGCGGTTCGCTGTTAATAGCCATGTTGCCGGTGTGTACTTCCTTGTAGCCGAGCTTGGTGGCGCCCGCATGCAGCACCTTGTAGTTGTTGTTGCCGGGCAAGCCGGGAATGCCATTGGTGCGCGTCACACCCATTTTGTTTTCGGCCTTGGCGTAGTAAGGCTCCAGCTCTTTCAGCGTGACAGGCCAGTCGGCCAGGTTGGCGCCCTTGAGCTCGCCATAATGCGTCTTTGCGCGAAATTCGTGATCTTGCAGACGCAGCGACGCGCCGGCCCAGTGCGTGGTGGTGCCGCCCACGGTTTTGCAGATCCATGCCGGCAGATTGGGGAAGTCTTTGGCAACGCGCCAGGTGCCTGATGTGGTGCGGTTGTCCAGCCAGGCCAGCTGTCCGAATGACTTCCACTCGTCGTTGATGTAGGTCGCCTGCGACTGCAAAGCGCCGGCTTCCAGCACAACGACTTTCACGCCTTTGGTGCAGAGTTCGTGGGCCAGCGTGCCGCCGCCCGCGCCGGAACCGATGATGACGACCACGCTGTCGTCGTTACTGTCAATTTTTGCCATGATATTTGTCCTGAGGAAAGGGTTTGACCAAGAGGGTTGACCAAGGAGGGTGAATGGCCTTTAGCCCATCCACGCCGCCGGGCTGGCTTCTTTCGAAGGTTCGGGCAACCACTTCAAATCCTGAAAGCCACGTGTGATGTAACCGCCCTTTTCCCAGGACGAACCGGGGTAGCCGAGGGCTGCGAAGGCCATGTCGTTGTCGTACAGCGACGTCACGCACTTGCCGCGCACCGCAGCAAAGAAAGGCGTGGCTTCCATCGACTTCACCGCAGCCAACTGCTTGGCAGCCGTTGCCTTGGCGAAATTGCCACCGGCCGCTTTGTCGAGGCTGACGATGCCGTCGCGCAGCAGCGCGGTTGTTTTCGAATCAGCGGTAGCGCCGGCGTCGAGGTCTTTTGCCAGCAGCGCATACACCGCGTCGGGCAGTTTGTCGTGCGGGAACAGCGTCCGGCCCATCTTCATCAGCGTCGTGCCTTCGGCGCTGCTCAAGGTTTTCAGCTCGACGGCCCAGGCGCGGGAGGGCGCCAGCGCTGTCAGCACGCCACCGGCGGCCAGTGTGCCCAGTAGCAGGCCGCTGCCCCGCAGCAGGCTGCGCCGGGTCAGTGGCAGGTCGAGTTTCGGTACATCGCCTGATTCTTCATTGCAGCTGCCGGCTGCGGCTGCAATGGAAGCGTGCGAGATGATCGGTATGACTTTCATGCTTATCTCCTGTGTAATCTAAAGTTTTTTTCGTCTGTCATTTATGCGGTGATTTTTTTGGCGTTTGATGCGCGCTGTCCTTATTGGTAGTGGCCGTGGCGTTCCAGCACCTCCACTTTGTAGCCGTCCGGATCCTGAATGAAAAAATAGCGCGCGATCAAGGCGCCATCGTCCGCCTTGAACTCCTTGATGTCCAGCGGGTTGTACCCGAGCTTTAAAAGCCGCTCCCGGTCGGCCGCCGCCTCAGGCACACACATACCAATATGGCCGTAGCCGTCGCCGTGGGTATACGGCTCGGTACGGCCCTGGTTCCAGGTCAGCTCGATTTCGGCGTCGTTTTCTGCGTTGCGCAGATACACCAGCGAAAACGAGGGGAAGTCCAGCCGGTGCGAGGGATGCAGCCCAAAGCATTCGGCGTAAAACTTCAGAGAAAGGTCTAGATCTTTTACCCGAATCATGCTGTGGATAATTTTCGACATTCGCGCCCTTTGAACCTTCCGTTAGTTGTGTCAATTTGTCAGGCGTTGACTCTATGCCGGCGCCGGGCGCACCGGGTAATAAACGGCTAAATCAACTGCTTCAATTTGAAAAAATCTGATCCTCGGAAACCCTAGTAAGGAAACCCCTTAAAGACTATGAAATTGCTTCCTGATCGTCTTGACCTGGTGGCGCAACCAACGCCCTTTATGGGGGTCAAATTCGCGCAGCGTAATCGGACATCTGCGATTTTTTGACTTGTTGGAGAACTGTCGCCTATGTCCGTCGGATAACCCGACCTACACAAGACTTGATATTCAAGCGAAATTGCCGGTAGCCCAGGTAAAACTTGTGCAAGCAGCTATAAATTACGTAGCAGTTTGGCAGAGGGATGACACCCGCTGCACGTGCGCAGTGCAGGTCTCAGGGTCTCAAGCCGGGTCTTCCCGCGTCCGGAGCAAAAAAAGCAGGTTCCACACCGCCCCCATCTAAATTCCGCTGGATTCAAGCGTGATCAAGCCAAGTGGCGTTTGCAGCCTGGCGGTAAGGTTGGGGGAGCCCGAGGTCACCTCTACATCGGCCAACCCGATGGCGTCCATGCCTGCGCGCAGCGCGTCGGCGCGCGGGTGACGGGCGCTCAGGGTCTTCAGCACCACACCCGAAACGGGCATATCTTGCGCCGGATGTAGCGGCCCCCATTCAATCAGCGTCGGAAGTGCGCCGTAAAAAAGCCGCTGGCCGTCGTGCCGCACCGTGATTTTCCAGCTGAGCAGGCCCTTCGGCGTGGGGCGGGACGCGAGCAGCACCTCGCCGCGGTCCAGACCCAGACGGGTCAGGGCGCGAACGCCTGCCTCGGCGCGGGCGGTGCTGGCAACAAAGTGAACCAGTCGCGGGCCGGATTTGGTTAGGTGCGTCTGTAATTCCGGGTCATCAAGGTCAAACCAGCGTCTAGCCCATGTAGAGCGTGCGCAAGGCGCTCCTGAATCAATAGCAATAATTTCGAGATACGCGAGCGGGTAGGTCGGTGACGCGACCGAAAGCAATCGGTTGTGCGTGCCCATCAGCGCGTGCTCGCCGCCCGGCCCGGGCGTGATGCCCAGCGTTTTCTCACACCACTGAACGCCTTCGGCCAGACTGGCAGCGGCAACAACCAGATGGTCGACGCGCGAGGCCAGAGGCTGAGCGGTGGTCATCGCCTTTGCTGCTGGTTATAGCGTCACACGGCCGTCGATGCAGGTCACCGTTTCGCCGCCGACCCAGACCTGGCCCTGCGCATCACGCTCGATATAGACCTGGCCGGCGCGGCCCATACAAACGCCTTGCGACGCGCGGTAGCGCTCAGGCACATGGCCGTCTGCGATCAGCCACTGGGCCAGGCTGGCGTTGAGGCTGCCAGTCACCGGGTCTTCATAGCCACGGGTGGAGCCGACAAAACCGCGTATTTCGACATCGGGCCTGAAAACTGATCGGGCAATATCTGGCGCAACCGCGGCGTCAAAGGCCCGGGCTTCGCGGCTGGCGCGGGAAATCAGCGCCGACTGCGCTTCCTCAGGGTAGACCCCGACCAGACCGACATGTACATCTAACTTTCCCAATGCCTGATAGTCAGGCGTGATCTGCAGTACCGTCTCGGGGCTGTCAAGCAGTAAACCAAGCCAGACCAGACCGTTGTTGAGAGCTTGCGCTGCCGCGATCTGCTTCGCCGTCAAACCAAGCGCAGCAGCAATCTGCGCCAGCAACACGGGGCTGATAGCCGAACGCGTCAAGGGTGGCGCGGCAAAGGATTGGCGCTGTCGGCCCGCGCCCAATTCGTGCCGACGAATTTTCACCAGACCGACCTTGCACTCTTGCACCACAAGGTCTTTGCTGCGCGGTTGGCCACCGGCCTGTAGCCAGCTGTGGCAACTGCCGAGTGTGGGATGCCCGGCAAAATTGAGTTCGCGGTCAGGCGTGAAAATGCGCACCCGGTAGTCGGCTGATGCATCGGTGGCAGGCAGCAAAAACGTCGTTTCCGACAGATTCGTCCACGCGGCGAATCGCTGCATGGCGGCATCGTCCAGACCGCTGCCGTCAAGCACCACTGCCAGCGGATTGCCGAAGTAGGATTGGTCGGTGAAGACATCGACTTGCTTGAAGGCTCTTTGTTTCATGGTTTTGTTTATTGCTTTGAAGGAGGTCAGCTCAGCGCCATGTCCAGCACCCCCTTGCTGGCTTGCCGGGCGCGCAGGCTTTCATACCAGCGCTCGATATGTGGGCGACCCTGGCGTGGCTGGGGCAGCCCGAACCAGCGGTGGACTTCACAGGCCAGCGGAATGTCCGCCATGGTGAAGCGTTCGCCGACCATGAAGGCGCGATTGGCCAGGTGCATGTCGAGCGTGAACATCAGCGCCTCGACAGCCGCGTTCGACTCGGCCATCAGCGCCGGGTTGCGCTGCTCTGGCGCGGTTCGGATCAACTGCCAGAAGCCGGGTCGGCTGACCGGATTCAAGGTGGTTTGCTGCCAGTCCATCCAGCGTTCGGCGTCGAAGCGTTCGCGCAAATCTATGGGGTACATCTGCCCGGACGCGTATTTGGCTGAAAGATAGCGGACGATGACGTTCGATTCCCACAGCACATAATCGTCGTCTTCGATTACGGGTACAAGCGAGTTCGGATTCATCTGCATGTACTCGGGCGTCTTCACCACGCCGAACAGGCCGCCGGCTTCGGTGCGCTGAAAGTCCAGGCCGAGCTCCTGCGCCGTCCAGACCACCTTCTTGACGTTGATGGAGCTCATGCGCCCCCAGATCTTGAGCATCTATGTAGCTTCCATCATTGCAGGTTCCTTGCCAGCCAGAACCTGTCGACTTACCCGAATCGCGTCAGCCAGCGCCGCCACGCCAAACTTGATCTGCTCGGCGCTCGCCGTCACAAACGACAGCCGCAGGCAACGCGGGTCTGCGTTATCGGGACAAAACGCCGCGCCCGGCACGAATGCCATATTCTTTTGAACCGCTTTGGGCAGCAGCGTCACGGCGTTCATGCCCTCGGGCAGGCGTACCCACAAAAACATGCCACCGCCGGGCTTGTTCCATGTCACACCGGCCGGCATTTCGTGGCTGAATGCAGCCAGCATCGCGTCGCGCTGCGACTTGTACAGCGCACGAATGGTCGGCACATCGAGTTCGATAAAACCGCCCTTCAACACCTCTGACACGATGCGCTGGTTGAAGCTGGGCGTGTGCAAATCAGCCGCCTGTTCGGCCTGTAACAGCTTGGGGTAAAGCGCCTTCGGTGCCACTAGAAAGCCCAGCCGCAAACACGGCGCCAATGTTTTGCCAAACGAGCCCATGTAAATGCAGCGCAAAGGCTTCGATTGGAAATGTTTGGGGCGACGGAAAACCGCTGGCAAAGCTGATAATTCCGAGCTTCTCAGTGACTTTCGAAATTTCACGAATTACTGAAGGATTCGTTTTTTGGGCGCGTTGCGCCTGCGTCCGCTGCATATCGCTCTCCTCCTTGCGGGCCGTAAAGCACGACCCAGGAGACAAAGTCTCTGCTGAAATTTTCAAACCTGTGTTTTATGCCGGCAGGCACAAAAAACGCGTCGCCCTGGGCTGCCCTGAAGCGCTGCTCCTTGATGACGAATTCTCCGCGCCCGCTCTGCACAAAGTACAGCTCGTCTTGCGTGTGCATGGTTTGCAGGTCCTCGTCGGCGTTTGAAATACCCGGGGCGAACACCTCCACCGTCATCGTTCCACCGGCCATCATGGCAAGAAAGGGTGCGCCCTCTGGCCAGATGTCTGTGGGTTCGGCGGGCAGTTGCATAAGCGCTTGAGCTATCGAAGTTTTCATTGAAAAGTCCTCGCAATGACAAAAAGACAGAAAGGAGCCATCAAAGACGTTTGTGCCGTCAAAACTGAAAACGACTTCGGGCATGCAGACCTGCGCTCAAAGTTTATGACACAAGCTGACGCGTTGAAAAATCTGAAACCCGCTGCAGATTTTCTATGAAACTGTCGGGGCCGTCATCGCGATGGGGCTTTGTTGGCCGGGAGGGGACCTGCCCGGTATTCCGGGGTGTCAGACGACCGCCTTGATCAGCGCGACTATTGACCAGCGAAGACTATTAAGCGTGCGATTTGCGCATCAAGGTACACAAGGGCTAAGCCGCATGGCGTGGTGCCTGCACCCAAGGCGCGAGTGCGAGTGCGAGTGTGGTGTTGCATGCTATCCGGCACATAAAACTGCATCTTTTTGCCCAGAGCCGCGTTGCAAATCCTCGCAATAGTGGAACTATTGCTGTGGCCATGTATGTTGATAGGGCCTTGCCGGGAATTAAAGTCCATCAGCTTTATTTGTACCGTCGAGCATGCAGCACCGCACTAGTGCCTTGAATTGCCTGACTG
>JANPFZ010000394.1:0-2450 GCA_031423655.1 Polaromonas sp. | reverse complement strand
ACAAGATTGCGCCCTTCATTGCCGAGGGCGCGATTGTCGCCAGTAACACCTCGGGTCTGTCGATCACCAAGCTGAGCGAGGCGCTGCCGGAATCGATCAAGCCACGTTTTTGCGGCATTCACTTTTTCAACCCGCCGCGCTACATGGCGCTGGTCGAGTTGATCAACACGCCGACGACCGAGCCGGAGGTACTTGATGACCTTGAGGCCTTCGTGACCAGCGCGCTCGGCAAGGGCGTTATCCGCGCGATTGATACGCCCAACTTCATCGCCAACCGCGTCGGCATCGCCGGCATGCTGGCCATCATCAAGCAGACCGAAGCATTTGGTTTGAGCTACGACGTGGTCGATGACCTGACTGGCAAGAAGCTGGGGCGCGCCAGTTCGGGCACTTTCCGTACCGCCGACGTGGTGGGGCTGGACACGATGGCGCACGTTATCAAGACGCTGCAGGACAACCTGGGCGAGGGCAAAACACCAGACCCGTTCTCGGACATGTACGGCACGCCGCCGGTGCTCGCAAAATTGCTTGAGTCAAAAAGCCTGGGCCAGAAAACCGGCGCGGGGTTTTACAAGAAAGTTGGCCGCGACATCATGCGGCTTGACCCCGAAAGCATGGAATACGTCGCTGGTGGCGCGAAGGCGAACGAGGTCGTTGGCCGCATGTTGAAGAAGCCTGCCGGAGAACGATTGAAGCTGCTGCGCGAGGCCGAGGGCGCTGAGGCGCGCTTCCTGTGGGCGATTCTGCGCGACCAGTTTCATTACGCCGCCGTTCATCTGGAAAGCGTTGCCGAAACCGCGCGCGATATCGACTTTGCAATGCGCTGGGGCTTCGGCGCCAGGCAGGGACCGTTCGAGTTGTGGCAGCAAGCGGGCTGGCTGCAGGTGGCGAACTGGATCAAGGAAGACATTGACGCGGGCCGGGCGCTCAGCAGGGCGCCATTGCCGGACTGGGTGTTCAACGGTTCCGTGGTCGCAGCCGGTGGTGTACACAGCCCCGAAGGCTCGTGGAGCGCATCGGCGAGAAAATTCATTCCCCGCCGCCAGTTGCCGGTGTATGCGCGCCAGCACTTCCCCGAAAACGTACTGGGCTCAAAGGCTCCCGCGTTTGAAACCGCTGGCATTACGGTCCATGAAGACGACGCCATCCGCCTTTGGACGCTGCCTGGCAGTGACAGCGACGTGCTGATCGCCAGCATCAAGACCAAGATGCACGCCATCAGCCCTGGCGTAGCCGAAGGTCTGGGCATGGGTGTGGATCTGGCCGAGAAAAGCTACAAGGGCCTGGTGATCTGGTCGAACGATGAAATGTTTTCAGCCGGCGCCGATCTGCAGGGCATGCTGCCGGCCTTCATGGCGGGCGGCGTGAGCATGATTGAGGGCATCGAAGCCGAGTTGCAGCAGGTGATGCTCAAGCTGCGCTACGCGGCCGTACCTGTTGTGTCCGCAATTCGTGGCATTGCACTCGGCGGTGGCTGCGAGATGGCGTTGTATTCGGCCAAACGGGTGGCGGCGATGGAAAGCTACATCGGCCTGGTCGAAGTCGGCGTGGGCCTGGTGCCTGGTGCGGGTGGCCTGGCCTACATTGCGCGCCGCGCCGCCGATAACGCCGCCAAATCGACGAACAAGGACGTGCTGCCTTTCCTGACCGAAGGCTTTACGGCGGCGGCGATGGCAACCGTGGGCACCAGTGCGCTGGAAAGCCGCAAGCTCGGTTACTTGCTCGACAGCGATGTGATCGTGCCGAACAAGGGCGAGCTGCTGTTCATCGCATTGAACGAAGCGCGCGCGTTGTTCAGCTCCGGCTACCGCGCGCCACTCCGCCGACCGTTTCCGGTGGTCGGCCGCAACGGGCTGGCCACCATCAAGGGCCAGCTGGTCAATATGCGTGACGGCGGCTTTATCAGCACGCACGACTTCCATATCGCCAGCCTGATCGCGGGCGTGGTCTGCGGCGGTGACGTCGATGCCGGCACGCTGGTGACCGAAGAATATTTGATGACGCTAGAGCGCAAGGCCTTTTGTTCGCTGCTCGAAAATCCGAAGACGCAGGAGCGCATCATGGGGATGATGAGCACCGGCAAACCTGTGCGTAACTGATGAGCACAGAGTACCTGCCGAATCGCCTGGAGCGCCAGCTGGCACGCCTTGACGATGCGCCAGCGTTCGCGCGAAGCTGGTTTCGCAGTGTGGTGATGCGCCGTGCCGTGCCGTTCACCGGAACAGCCGGGCTGGACTTTCTTCAGATGAGCCCCAGCCTGGTCGAAATCGGCATCAGGAACGAGAAAAAAGTCCAGAACCACATCGGAGGCATCCACGCGTCGGCGATGAACCTGCTGGCTGAAACCGCCACCGGCATGGTGGTGGGCATGAATGTGCGCGACGACTGCATTCCGCTGGCCAAAGAGCTGACGATGGCGTTCAAAAAACGCGCCACCGGGGCCATGCGCG